>NZ_JBGTHY010000100.1:0-10212 GCF_041745955.1 Pricia sp. | reverse complement strand
ATAGTCGCTGTAGCGTTTTATCCGCAGGGTGTCGCCAAGGGGCATATAAATTTCAAGGTACCACCATCCCGCCGAGTAGCCGTAGCTGAACGCGCCTTTATCCACTTCTTCGAAATAGGACGATTCGTAGCCCATCATTTTTATCAGGGGCGATGTGTCTTCTTTGGCCGCTTTGCGGTACCAGATGGGGGCGAGGTTTTTGGGTTCTACCATGCGGACGGCCTCTTCCTCTTTTGGGGGGTATTGCTCTGTGAAATTTATGGGGCTCCCCTTTAAATTATCATCAAGTAAATACCATTTGTCTTCAATTTTAAAGTAATAGAACCAAATGCCGATGTCGATATAGATATAAGTTGCTTTTTCGTAAAATTGTTTAAAAACAGAATGCCACTTGTCATAATCTTGCTCTTTCCACTTATGTTTGTATGGGTCTACTATTTCATTATTCGTGAATGGGTCGATATACTTATGTTTAGTAGTGTCACCATTAATTATCCAGTTAGAATAGTACTTTATGTTCCACATAGTACCATCATTCAAGACGTACTCTGTTTCGTAAATCGTTTCGATATTGCCCAAAACATCAAATTTTAAAGCATCATAAGTGTTTTCTTCCTTGTTGAGGGACTTGTAATAAGAATCAATAAAGAGTTTATTTCCAATAGTATCCAACAAAAAATACTCTGCTAGATTTGCTTTCGGTACGATTTCAACCACCTCGTAGTTTTCACTGCCGGCATGGCGGTCTAGCTCCTCAAATTGTTTTGTGTCTATGTCTTGCTCGTTGTTCATGGCGCAGCTTTGAATAATTAGGAGTAGGAGAAATATAGCAGGGTTATTGATTTTGTTCATCACTTCCTTTTGTTTTGCGGAATGTCTACCGTGGTATTATCCTTTTTGATTGCCGCATCCCTCAAAATCTCGTTCTTTGATTTTTTTACTTGGATATCTCGAGCGTTACGGGTCAATCCGAATTGTTTGATAAGCCGGTCGACTTCGATTTCCTCTATATCCTCAGGTGTAGGTTCTTCATAAAGTTTATTCATGGCCTTGTCATCACAATTTACGAAGGCATCGATTACGTTTTGGATATAAATATTACAAGCTATCGAGGTGCTTGTCATTTTGGAGATGTTAATTTCTTTTCCAACATACTTTTTAGCTGCTATACGTTTGGCCTCTTCAGACATGTTGTCCACAGTGCTTTGTTTTTTATGATACTCCACCCGATAAAACTTCTTCTCCCCGACCTTTTTGATCCGCTCCCAAATATTCTGGTTGCCCAGCCCGTCATCGAAACCAGGGCCATTAAGTATCGTTTCGTTGTGTATGAACTCCACCGGACTGAAATGGGCATAGAGGTCGGCGACCTGTAACCTGCCGTAGTGGTATATCGTTTGAAAGTATGCCATTTTTAGGGCGGCCCATGTGGCAAAGGCATATCCTTGTTTAATCGGATTAAAAATATCGCCGAGATCGATTTTTCTGCCCTGTTGTTTTTCATGTTCTTTTTTCAGGCTTCTAAAGCGGAACATGGCGTTGCCCCAGTCGATGGCGATGCCCCGGTAATCCGTCCAATCGTCATGTATGACCACCTTGCCATTGATTTCTTGGGCCTCTAATCTTGGTACTGCGGAATAGGGCGGAATAACCACAAAGCCCCCATCCTTCAGGGCGATGACTTTCTTGTTTTGATCTGAGGCATAGCTTGCGGGTACTTTTTTACGGAAAAACTCCGCACTGAATAGCGTGGTATCGGTTTTTGGGTTGCAGGCACTGTCGATTTCGGGGATGTCGCCGTCCCTACAGACGATATCGCCATGGTCGTTGGCGAAGGTGAACTGCACACTTCTTTCTTTCAACGCATCGAAATCAGTGATGGCCTTTAGGTGTTCGTAAATGCCCCTTTGATGCCGTAACTTATTGTGCTTGGCGCTGAAAAGTTCGGAGAGGGCGCTCATGTATTTGTAAATATTCCTGTCTTTTTTCCAATTCTCCGGCCATAGTATCCAAGGCCCCGCATCCCAAAAATCATGATTGGCCGTAAAATAAAGGTTTTTGGCCTTGAGCAGTTTTTTGTATTCGTCGTCCCAGAGCCCTTGCGGTTGGTGTACCCCCAAGAATATCAGGTTCAACGGTATTTGCTCCCAGCCAAGTTCGTTGGCATATTTCATCGCACCCAGCGCAAAGCCCACGCCCGGGGCGTTGCCTTGGCTGTGCATTACTAGGGTCAAAGGTTTGTAGGCGGGGGAATAGCTCTCGATATAGGGCACTTTTTCCTTGGTTTCGTCTACCTCTTCTTTGGGAATAATTTCCCACTGGTGCATCGCCCATTGGTAGCCTTGGGCGATACCATGGTCTAAACGGTGGGCGGCATTGGATCCGAGACCGTGCGAACCGTTCAAAAAGTGCTCGTTCTTTTCCGCATTAAAATAACTGGCGTAGGTTTTGGAGCCCCTTCGGTGGTTGCCGATCTCGTTCCAGTAGCCCCAAAAGATCATTTTCAGTTCCTGTTGGGTCAGTACAGGAATAGTTTTGGACTGTTTAGGTAGCGTCGCCGATATTTCGGGTATATTTACGGTTATATTTTTTAAAGGAGGAATCAAGGGGGATATGCTCAGCGGATATCGAATGGTCTTTTCTTCCGAGAAAACGATTTTTCGCTCCTTTTCCTTTCGTTCTTTCTCTATTTCTTCGAGCGTCAGAGTAATGGCCCTATCTAGCTCACTGTCGAGCAGGATATTGCTTTCGTCCAAAGGATCATTTTCGTTGGCGTTCCAACCTCTGTGCAGACCGGGGGAGGCTTCATCGGGGTTCAGGTCTTTCAAGGCATTCAGTGCCCCGCCCAAAGAATCGCTCAGGTAGCCGTTCGCAAATATGATCTCTCCCTTGAGTTCAGGATATTTCTCATCAAGTTCGGACTCCTCCCTGCCCGTGCCCACTAATTTTTGCCCCACATCTTTTATCGTGACCATTCCCCCTTTTTCACAGGGTATACGGGAATTGTTCATCAAAAAAGCCTTGTTGCCTATTGAAGATCCCTTGCTGGTCAGCTGCCATTCTTTAAGTACTGGTGAACACGGCGGGTTGGGGGAAGAACAGGTGCAAGAGCCGAAAAAGGGAGGTTTTGGAATTTTGTCCTCGCTGGTAGCTTTTAGCTTGCCGCATATCTCCACTTTCTGCTGAGAGGTAACTACCATTTCGCCCGGAGCCGTACCCAATGTGCATTGCAATAGTGCCCCTTCGACAACGTAGTCTCTTCTTGCCATCTTTTTTACCCTTAGATCTTTCGGCTGCTTTGCATGTTTGCCCAAGACACCATAGACCCAACGGTAAAATCAAGTTTTTAGTACTTGATGCCTAGGCGAGTATTGTTGCGACTTCACGATTTACAAACTCCAAAAACCGCTCGTCCTCTTCCGTAAATGGATCCGGTGTGTTCGAATCGATATCGATCTGGCCGATATTTTCGCCGTTGATGAATAGCGGGACTACGATTTCCGCTTTAACGGTGATGCTGCAGGCGATGTAGTTGTCCTGCGCTTTGACATCCGGCACTACGAAATTCTGGTTGCTGACGGCCACTTGACCGCAAATACCTTTTCCGAATGGAATGATGGTGTGGTCGGTGGGTGCGCCGGCATAGGGGCCGAGTTTGAGTTCCTCTTTATCGCCGTTCTTGAAGTAAAACCCTACCCAGTCGTAATGGGGCACCGTATTTTTTAAGAGCTCGCATACCTGTTGCAGGCGGATGTCGGTTTTTAGCTCTGAACGGTCCAGTAGAACAGCGACCTCTTTTCGTAATTTTTCGAACATATTTTTGCGGTTTTCGCAAAGGTATTGAAAGTGGAAGTACTTTTTAAAGGTTTTCTTTCAGGGGTAGCCATCCGACTTTATTCTCCAAGGATGACGCCACGGCACAAAAAAAAGGGACGCCGTTCGTTCGGCATCCCTTTTAATACTTTGTAGGTGATTTGTAACTTATGGTTGAACCTTAACATCAATTTTGATAAAATCAAGGTTGCCGGTTCCGGCTCTGATTTCGGTAACCCTAATAAGTCCCTTTTTGCCATAATTATCAACAAATTCGATGACATCGCCAACGGCAAGGTTGGTAATTTTCTGGACATCCGATTTTACGATGTTGTCTAAATCCCCTGATAGGGTAACACCATTGAAACCATCCGCATCCAATGTCGATTCGGCAAAGAACATTTCGTTCAAGGTTTCCGTTGCTGCGTTTTCTTCATCTGCTCCCGGTTTAAGGCCTTCTACAGGAAAACCAAAAGAGGCGTCGTAAGCCTGTGCGGAAGAGAAGGAGGCGTTATCTTCTTTCGATACGCCCGCGGCACCGTAGTAGTAGCCAAAATCCCAAAAATTCCTGAATTCGCGCCCTACATTGATTTTATATACTTCTTCATTCAGAAGTGAAAAGAAGGTTGCGGTATTACCGTTCACATCCGGGGCGAATAATTGTTCTTCGGTAAACGAACGAACTTCGGCAGCAGGGTTCGTACCATTACCTACTTTTACGGTAATCGAACCTACACCGAGCGCAGCCCTTTTTGTCGCATCCCTAAAATCGCCTTTTCCTGTGGTCGTCCAAAAGCTATAGACAATCTCGCCATTATCGATATCGGGTACGGGCAGTTCAAAAGTAAAGTCGATATCCTTTTTGTTGGAGCCGTCCAAATCGATAGATCCATCGTCGTTCAGTACTTTTTTGAGCTCGGTATCCTCAAGATCAAAACTGTTAAAGGGCATATCGCCGCCACCGGAAACGTTTTGCGTGATGTACATTCTACGCTGGGTAATATCCGTAGAGGTAAAGATGACCCTACCGGGTACTTTAGTGCCGACCTCACCATTGGCCTCGGCAGTGAATTTATCATCGACGGCACCTCCTTCGGTAAACATGATGGTGGCCACTTCGGCAACAGGGTCACCGGGATCCGTAGGGCTGGTTGGATCTGTCGGGGTTTGAAAAACACTGTCGTCGTTGCTACAGCTCGCCATAAAAAGACATAGCGCCATACCGGTCAAACCTAGGTTCACAAAGGATTTTACATTTTTTCTCATAAGGTAATTTTTGGAATACTTAAAATTTGTTTTTAGATATAGTAGGGAAACGTTTGCACGAGGATTATATTTTAATAGGATAAAACTTATTTTTATTGAGAGCTGTTCTTCATCCTATTCTTTCTTGATCGATAGGATGACCTCCCTTGTTTTTTGACATAGCATTCCAGGGCCGATTGCCGCCCTGCCATAGGCTTTTGCTCTTAGAGTACGGATGACTTGGTTATCTTTACGGTTCAACAAACAATAGTGCAACAAGAACTTTTTGATATAACGATTATCGGCGGGGGTATTGTCGGTATGGCCACGGCTTGCAAGATCCAAAAGAACCGTCCGGACTTGCGGCTCCTCATTTTGGAAAAGGAAGATGTACTGGCGGCCCATCAAACGGGACACAATTCCGGGGTATTACATTCCGGCATCTATTATACGCCCGGATCGCTGAAGGCCAAGAACTGTATCAACGGACGTCGACAAATGGTCGAATTCGCACGCGAACATAAAATAGATCACGATGTTTGCGGAAAGATTATCGTAGCGAGGGATACCGACGAGCTTCCGGCCTTGGAAAGGGTGTACTCCAACGGAATCGAGAACGGATTGGCGGATATCCTAAGAATATCCCCCGATGAAATTCCCGAGATCGAACCCTATTGCAAAGGTATCGCCGGCCTTTGGGTACCTGATGCCGGTATCATCGATTATGTCGCCGTGACCCGAAAACTTGGGGAATTGATCGTGAAAATTAATCCTAAAAGCGAAATACGGCTGGGCCATAAAGTGGAAACCTTTTCTAAGGCGGGTGCAAAAAACCAGATCCACACGGATAAGGGAGTCTTCGAGACCAAGAAAATGATCTTTTGCGGAGGTCTTTTCGCCGACCGTTTGGCACGCAAACAGGGGGTGGCACTGCAAGAGAAAGTAGTCGGTTTCAGGGGCGACTATTATGAGCTTACCGAAACGGCGCGGCACAAAATACGCAATCTCATCTACCCTGTGCCCAATTTGGACTTCCCGTTTTTGGGCGTACACTTCACCCGTATGACCGACGGCGGAATCGAATGTGGCCCCAATGCCGTTTTTACCTTTAAAAGGGAAGGCTATGGTAAAACGGATTTTGATCTTGGCGATACCCTCGATGCCCTTTCCTATTCAGGCACTTGGCAGTTGTTCAAGAAGAACTGGCAGTTCGGCATCGGCGAATACCGAAGGGCATTTTCCAAACAACGGTTCTTGAAGACGTTGCAGCGGTTGGTGCCAGAACTTTCCGAATCCGATATTCGTCCGGGTAGAAGCGGGGTAAGGGCATTGTTGCTGAACAAAACCGGAGATACTCGAACGGATTTCCTAATCGCCTATGGCGAAGACAGTATCCATGTACTCAACGCGCCTAGTCCCGCCGCAACGGCTGCCTTGTCCATCGGGGATGCGGTTTGGGAAATGGCGGATAAGGAGTTCGAAATATAGTTTTAGTATCCTCGGAATACCAATATATTTACGATGGCGCGTTCGATATCATCGTTCAAGATGGCAATCTGAACGCTGCTGGGTTATTGTAGTACGTTTTTTAGCTCACGAAAATGCCTTATATTCATCTTCTTCATTGTCTTCCTCTTCCTTTTTGTCAATTTGCTCTATTTCATGAGTAGGTAAATTATCTTTTCTGTAAAAATGAATGGGAAATGGAACTATAGAGGCAATTATTACACATGACAATAGCATTAAAAAGCGTAAGAACTTTTTTACTTTCATTATGAGAGAATTTAATGTGTTCAATTATCCTCACTTATTAGAAGGAATCTGAAATTGAGATTTTAAGAATTTTACTCTCTTAAAAGTCGGTCACATTAAATCTGATGAGATTTTGGTTGAACAATATCGTTAAGAACGATTTTGAGAAGTGATGGTTTAAGCTCTAATGAAGTATGTTTCTGAACTTTAAAACCTACAAAGCTTTTTATATTGGCCGTTTGAATTCTTCTAAACCAATCAAATTTGCTGATATCATCCTTTGTAGAATTTGAAAATAACAGTAGTTGTTGCGCTGTATCAAATCGTATGACTCGACTTATAACATCCTTATTTGATACTAAAAGTTCAATAGATGAGGTTCTAGGGTCAGTTTCAAAGGTTGGATTGTAGTCGAATGAAATAGTTAAACTGACTATAACGAAAAGACTAGCAAATATTTGAAATATTCTTTTTAAACGACTCATTTTGTTAATGTACTACTACATAGGAATATAATCATTACCATGTATCCATTTAACTAACACTACCAAATTAATATTTTTTTTCTGAAATAGGCATAGTTCCACAAACCGGTCCCCACACGCCAACGAATGCCGATTTCTGTAAAGTTCAATTTAAGGTGGGTTATAATTACTACTACTTACAGACCCTTAAAACCTGTATTTTTACAATTATTCAATAAACCGTATGTCGATAATATGTTTTTTTGCGTATATTGTATGTAAATAAAGTTTTAAATTATGGCAACAATTAGAAAATCATTGACTATAACCACCGCTCAAGAGCAATGGATAAAGCGACAAATTGAAAATGGTGGTTTTGCCAATGATAGCGAATATATGCGACACCTAATACGTTTGGACGAGGAACGCAATAGGGAGTATTTAATCACCAAAGCGGCCATACAAGAAGGCTATGATAGCGGTATGAGCTCTAAAATTAGGTCTGTTGATGAAATTGTTGCGGCTGCTAAAAATCGCAAAAACAACAGAATTCAAAGCACGAGGAATGTCTAGAAGTTATAATTTATCGTCGAAGGCTGATAGCGATATCGACGATATAGTGGATTATACTTTAGAGACTTGGGACGAATCACAGACGCATGATTATGTTACCGAATTATTACAGTTTTTACAGACTCTTGCCGACAGTCCCGAAATTGGGCGTAGTGCTTCTGAATATGCGCCTCCACTAAAAAGATATAATTTCAAAGCGCACACAATATTTTATGAACCAACCAAAAACGGCATATTCGTCGTTCGAATTTTAGGACAACGGCAGGATTTTAAGAGACATCTTTAAACGCTAATTTACCGTTTTGCAAAGTCCAAATAAAGGTGGGATTATTTGCAATATGTTTGGTTACAGTAGTTCGATAAAAGATTGGTTTTACGAAACTCTTGGAAACGGTATTTTGAGAAGGATGGAACTACCGGTTCAACTGTCTATTTCATCACCGCCTTAATTTCGCCCCAGGTAACCGGGCGGATACCGTTTGCCCCTAACTTGGCCCTACAGCTTTCATTGGTGAAATAATCATAATCCAACTGCCGCCATTGCGACCCGAAGTTCGGGTGGTTCACGGTAATTCCCCGCATTTCGAGATCATCGAATGCCGGATGTAAGATCAGCACGTTGAAACCCGAGGGCAGATGGTCCAAAACATGGTCGTAGTAGTCCACCAACCTGCCCTTTTCAAAATCCGCGAACGTTCCCAGAAAAAGATTGTCCGCCACGAGTTCGTCATCGAAAAGTACCTTTTTGGCATCTAGACCCATTTCCGTAATCAGTTGTCCATTGAAAAACACCGGCAGACCATAGGTTCTCCCCAGGTCGCGATATATTTCCAAAAACTCGGGCCTTGCCGCTACGCTGTACATGTGGGAATCGAGATGGGTAGGTTTCATGCCGAACAGCAGGGCCCTTTCAATCTGTGCCCGGAGCTCCCTTCGTACTTCTTCGTTCCGTGCATATCTGTTCAATTGTTCCCTTTTCTTAAAAAAGAAACCGTTGCCGTCCGTCAGACTGGGCACTTCCTTTTGTGGCAGTACCGGGCCGAACCTATATTTTTCCCATTCACAGGTAAGGGTCAAATGTATGCCATTGTCAAACTGCGGATTGTCCTTTGCGAATTCCATCATTTCATAGGACCACGGACAGGGAACCATGATGCTATAGGAATTTACCGATCCGTTCACAACAGCTTGGATGGTGGCCCTGTTCTCCGAATGGGAGAGTCCCGCATCATCGGCGTGGATCATCAACAGTTTTTCATTTTGGGAATAGCCCAAGGCGCGCAAGACATCCATATAAACCGGTTACATTTTCCTCCGATGCAAAAATAGGAAGCAGATCTTTCATGGCCAACCGAAATTACAGGTCGCTTCCGTTATATTTTTACTTTGGACCTGCCCGACATTTTGTGGTTCAAGGCCCACATCCTATATTTAACCTCTTTTTAGACGGATCTAAAACTTTTTGATGATGAGAAAATCCATAATTTTCCCCTGTTTCCTTTTATTGTACTGTTTATTTGGAAATGCCCAAAACAGGTCAATGGCCGAGCGTTTGGGATATCCTGCAGGTACGAGGCTATTGATATTGCACGCGGACGACCTGGGCGTTGCCCATGCGGAGAATGCGGCGAGCATCACGGTACTGGAAGAAAGCCCCTTGAACTCGGCCAGTATCATGGCGCCCTGTCCGTGGTTTCCTGAGATAGCGGCCTATGCCCGAAAGAACACCACAATGGATTTCGGGATGCATATGACATTGACGAGCGAGTGGAAAAATTACAAATGGGGACCGGTAACGTCCAAAGACTCGGTCCGCACCTTGATAAACGAAAACGGCTATTTCTATGCGCTGGTCGATAGCCTTCAAAACTATGCGGATCCGAAGGAAGTGGAGATTGAACTGCGCAACCAGGTCAAAAAAGCGTATAGGTCAGGTATCGATGTTACCCATCTTGACGCCCATATGGGCGCAGCGGCAAGCACCCCCGAATTTGCGGCGGCCTATATGAAAGTGGGCAAGGAGTTCGGACTCCCCGTTCTTTTGGACGGCCGGGTGTATGCCATGGAACACGATAGTGTCAAAAATCTCTTGGACGGCAATACCGTGGTCGTCGACCGCATTCTCTCCATGGAACCGCATACCTATGAACAGGGCGCTCACCAATTTTATTCGGACCTTCTCAAAAACCTGGAGCCCGGCCTTAATTTTTTATTGTTGCATCCGGCGTACGACAATGCCGAAATGCAGGCCATTACCATCGAACATCCTGATTACGGGTCGCAGTGGCGCCAAGCGGACTACGATTTCCTTATGAGCAAGGAATGTGCCGATATCATAAAAGCGCAAAACATTAAAATGGTAACC
>NZ_JBGTHY010000099.1:0-5227 GCF_041745955.1 Pricia sp. | reverse complement strand
TTCTTCCGAACCGTATTTTTCGACCCAAGCGTTTACCCGGTCCACATTGTGCCTTTGCTTTTCATCGTAAAAACGGATATTCGGACTTTCATCCGGCGTGTCCTCGTCCCTCGAATTGTTGAAGAACGCCATGGCCTTATAGTATTCCTCATGGGTAAAGGGATCGTAGGGGTGGCTGTGGCACTGCACACATTCCATGGTCGTACTCTGCCAGACGGAGAAGGTCGTATTCACACGGTCGATGACGCTAGCCACCCGAAACTCCTCATCCTCGGTACCGCCCTCGTCGTTGTTCATGGTATTTCTATGGAAGGCCGTGGCGATCAACTGGTCCGTCGTCGGGTCGGGCAAGAGGTCGCCCGCTAATTGTTCCGTGGTAAACTGGTCGTAAGGCATGTTCTGGTTAAATGCCGAAATAACCCAGTCGCGATACCGCCACATGTTCCGCCCCTGATCTTTTTCATAGCCTTTAGTATCGGCATATCGGGCCAGGTCGAGCCACCAACTGGCCCATTTTTCGCCATAATCCTTTCGGGCCATTAAGGTGTCGACCATGGTTTCGTAAGATAGGTCGTCTTCCGTAAATGCCTCGAAAAGTTTTTGATCGGGCGGTAATCCCGTAAGGTCAAGGGCCAACCTTCGTGCAATGATATTTTTTTCTGCGGATGGATTGGGTTGGAGGGCCTCGTTATCAAGCCGTGCAAGAATAAAATTGTCAATACCGTTTTGAACGAAGTTGGATGAACCGTCCGCTGTAAATCCCGCTTCTTGGGATATGGCGGGAACTTCCACTTTTTCGGGAAGCGAATACGCCCAGTGTTGGCCCCACTCCGCCCCTTGGTCGATCCATCGGGTCAGCAGATCGATTTCTTCATCCGATAGCGGCGGTTTTTCGTAGGGCATGCGATGCTCAGGATCGGTCTCGTTGATACGCTTGATCAGTTCGCTACTTGAAGCGTCACCGGGAATAATCGCCGGTTTTCCGGATTCATTGTCCGCAAAGGCCTCTTTCTCGAACAGTAGACTAAAGCCCCCGTTCTTTTTTACCCCGCCGTGGCAGGTAATGCATTTATTGTTGAGAATCGGTTTTATCTGGCTACTGAAATCGACACGGTCCGATTCGCCGCAGGACTGTATGATGCCTACCGCAAACACTAGCGCTGCGACCGAGAGTTTCTGTATTCCCTTGTGACTTTTCTTTTTCATCTTTGTTAAGATACGCATTTTTTAAAAGGATAAATGCCAATAATGAATAGATGATCTAAAAATAGGAAGATATTTGGGATTGAAAAATAGACAATTTTATGGGATATATGGACTATTTGATTATTAATGGGATGTTTAGCTTCTGGGATTACACCGGTTTTATATGGATGGCCTCTCGCAATATCTGCCTAACTTCAACTTTTCAGGGCCACAATCTTTGTATTTCCATCAACTACAACCTTGATTACTCCCTGCTTCGTCAATCCCTTCATTGACTTGTCCCATTTTTTGCCGCTAAGTCCGACTTGGGATTTGAGTTCGTCGAGATCCATACCGCCAGTTGGTTTAAGAAGCGCAACAATGGCTTTCTCTTCATCGGTAAGTTCTGGGGCTTTCTTTTCGGGCCGCATCTGAGGAAAGAAAAGCACTTCTTGAATCGATGCATTATTGGTCAACAGCATCACTAGACGGTCAATGCCGATTCCGATTCCAGAGGTCGGGGGCATTCCGTACTCAAGGGCACGAAGAAAATCTTGATCGATGAACATAGCTTCGTCATCCCCTTTTTCGGAGAGTTTCAGCTGATCTTCAAAACGTTCGCGCTGGTCGATGGGATCGTTGAGCTCGGAGTAGGCGTTGGCGATTTCCTTGCCGTTGGCAAAGAGTTCGAAACGCTCGGTCAAGGCGGGATTATCGCGGTGCTGTTTGGTCAGTGGACTCATCTCTTTCGGATAGTCCGTTATAAATGTGGGCTGAATGTAATGATGTTCGCATTTCTCGCCAAAAATAGTGTCGATGAGCTTGCCCACGCCCATGGTCCCATCTACCTCGATATGCAGTTTTTTGGCCGTTTCGCGCAGTTCATCTTCCTCCATGTCGGCTACGTCGAATCCTGTGTGGATTTTGATGGACTCCAAAATCGGGATCCTGGGGTAGGGCGCCTTGAATTCGATTTCGTTCTTGCCTACGGTAATCTTAGAACTTCCGTTCGCTTCTATGGCCACTTTTTCCAAAAGTTTTTCGGTGGTATCCATCATCCAATGGTAATCCTTATACGCTACATAGAGCTCCATCACCGTGAATTCGGGGTTGTGGGTGCGGTCCATACCCTCGTTGCGGAAATCCTTCGAGAACTCATAAACCCCGTCGAAGCCTCCTACAATCAGGCGTTTTAAATAAAGCTCGTTCGCAATACGCAAATATAGGGGAATGTTCAGCGCATTATGGTGCGTCAAGAACGGACGCGCCGCCGCACCACCGGGAATCGGTTGTAGAATGGGCGTTTCGACCTCCAGATATCCCATATCATTATAAAATTGACGGATGGTATTCGTAATCTTGGTACGCTTGATAAAAGTTTCCTTTACCTTCGGGTTGACCACTAGATCGACATAGCGTTGGCGGTAGCGTTGCTCCGGATCGTTGAATTCGTCAAAAACATGGCCTTCCGCATCCTTTTTTGGAAGGGGTAGGGGTCGCAACGCCTTGCTCAGCATCCTAAAACTTTTGACCATAACGGTCTTTTCCCCGACCTGTGTGGTGAAAAGTTCGCCCTCGATACCGATAATATCCCCGATATCCAACAATTTTTTATAGATGTCGTTGTAATGGGATTTATCCTCCCCGGGGCAGATTTCATCCCGGTTAAAATAGACCTGGATACGGCCTGCACTATCCTGCAATTCCGCAAAGGAAGCCTTCCCTTGGATGCGTCGGGACATCAACCGACCGGCGATTACCACTTTTTTTCCATCCTTATAATCCTCTTTACTACTTTTGGATGTAGCATTTACGGGATATAAAGCGGCGGGGTAGGGGTCGATGCCCATTTCGCGCAATTTTTTCAATTTATCCCTTCTGATGGTTTCCTGTTCCGAGAGTTGCATTTGTTTTCTATGTTGAGCCTACAAATATAGGATATCAATTTGAAGATTTGAGGATGTGATGATTTGAAAATTGACCGATGACAGGTGACAGGTTACCGGAGACGGATGATAAGAAATTATAAAACATTCATCTTCTAAACTATTTTTGTAACGATCGGCGCTTTTTCTCGTCCTATGAATACATCATCAATCAAAAAATCAAATCACAATGAGTTTTATACGCGTATTGCTCGCCATTCTTTTTCCACCCTTGGCCGTTCTCGGAAAGGGTTGCGGTTCTTTTCTGATCGTGCTGCTACTTACTTTCTGCGGATGGGTGCCGGGGGTTATTGCGGCCTTGGTTATTTTGAACAATCCGAATTAATAATTTCCTCCCCCGCCCGTATCGTTCGGGTGCGCCAACTCGTGCACTCCTTTCTCTACGCTCATCGGATGCAGTATAGGGAGGGAACATGTTCCGTATTTTAAATCGGCATACTGCTAAATTTAGTATCTTTATCGTATGGAGTATATAGCTAAACGGATAACCGTACATCCCGACCTCTGCAATGGTAAGCCTACTATTCGCGGTCAACGCATTACCGTTGAGTCTGTGCTGGATTATTTGAGCGCGGGGGAAACGAATGCTGAAATCCTTAAAAATTATCCTTTTCTTGAGGAAGAGGATATTTCTGCATGTTTGGCATTTGCATCATCCTTGTTGAAAAACAGTTATGAGATAAAAAATTATCATGGTTAGATTTTTGGTTGATGCCAATCTTCCTAAATATTTCAGTTTTTGGTCGTCGGATGAGTATCTTCACGTCTCCGATTTAGGCACCGATTTATTGGATTCACAAACTTGGACCTATGCCAAAAACAATCAATTGACCATAATTTCAAAGGATTCTGATTTTTCCGCTAGAATTATCAATAAAGAACCACCTCCGAAGGTGATCCACGTTAAGATAGGCAATATGAAAATCGGAGAGCTGTACGATTTTATTGGAAAAAGGTGGGAAGAAATTTTAGAAATGAATACCAAATGCAAATTGGTAAAGGCATATTCGGATAAAATTTTAGGAGTTGACTGATGGGTAAGAACAGAAAAATCAGGATACGTGACCTCGGCCTAAAGGACTACAAACAAACCTGGGACTACCAAGAAAAACTTTTTCGGGAAACTCTCAATATCAAAATCAAGAACAGACGGGAGGTTACCGATTTAAAAACCCCCAACCATTTCCTGTTCGTAGAGCACCCCCATGTCTTTACCTTGGGCAAAAGCGGCGATATCAAAAACCTGCTGGTCGACGAAAAACGCTTAGAAAAGGAGGGCGCCAAATTCTACAAAATAAATAGGGGAGGTGATATCACCTACCACGGCCCCGGACAAATCGTCGGCTACCCAATCTTGGACCTTGATAATTTTTTTACCGACATCCACAAATATCTGCGGTTTTTGGAAGAAATGGTTATTTTGACCTTAGCGGAATACGGACTGAAAGCTCAACGTTCTAAAGGTGAAACTGGAGTCTGGTTGGACGTCGGCACACCATTTGCCCGGAAGATATGTGCCATGGGCGTGCGTGCCTCAAGATGGGTTACCATGCACGGATTTGCATTGAATGTAAATACGGATTTGGGCTACTTTGATTTGATGATTCCCTGTGGGATAGAAGGGAAAGTGGTTACTTCGTTGAATGTGGAGTTGGGGAAAAAGGAAGTGGATATAGATGAGGTAAAGGAAAAATTACTGAACCATTTTGCCCAACTTTTTGAAGCGGAATTGCTAAAAGAAAAAACCGAGGTTTAGGGCCTCGGTAATTTACTATTAGGCGTTTTGTATATTGGGGTCGACTCAAGGTTTATTAAAAAGACGACACCCCAGGATGATAGTGGGTGAGATGCACATTTAAACGTTTTGTAATGGTGTTCGGGCTGCCGAACTCGCCGCCAAAATCACTTACCTCAAATTCAAAATAAGTGTAGACACTATTACCTCTAGGTATCAATTTTCCCGGTAATACGTTACCGGTGAGGGGATTACTCCGATTTCCGGACCATTGAACGATAGTTTCTCTATCGGTTTCATGCAAATGCCACGGGCTAGGTATTGCATCTACAAGAGATATATCGCCATAATGGATTATTTT
>NZ_JBGTHY010000098.1:0-2552 GCF_041745955.1 Pricia sp. | reverse complement strand
GATAGCATAAAAGCCGATAACGTATCGGCATCGCATTATAGGAAGGCCACGACTTCGGGCAGTACAGGTTTTCCCGTTACCACCCTTCAAGACCGTAGACATCCCGAAACCCCCATTAGATGGCGTATTC
The DNA here is from genome assembly GCF_041745955.1 of Pricia sp. NCBI lineage: Bacteria > Pseudomonadati > Bacteroidota > Flavobacteriia > Flavobacteriales > Flavobacteriaceae > Pricia > Pricia sp. The sequence goes on along the minus strand of NZ_JBGTHY010000098.1, from coordinate 2,422 downwards.
TTCAATGGTGGGGCGTCAAACCCTGGGAGAACCAGGCCTTTGTCTATAGATATAAAAGGCGCTTTTCAGAACGTTTCAGAAATAAAATATTATGGTGGCCTACCAGACGTATATTTTTGGCGGCGGCAAATCCGAACGCCAAACAGCTGAATAGATTTGTGCGCGATTTCAACCGGGTAAAACCTACTTTGCTTCAAGGGTATGTGGATGTCGTTTTTGAGTTTGCTTTATTTTTACTTGATAATGACTTAAAAATCCATCCCCCAAAAATGGTTTGGGTCACCTCGGCACCGCTGTTTCAAGAGCAGCGTGAATTGATGGAAAAAGCCTTTGGAGCACCCGTTTGTGATCAGTACGGCAATACCGAAATTCCGCTAATTGCGGCCGAGTGTCCCGAGCAAATGGGGTTGCACATGATGCAAGATACGGTTCATGTTGAATTTGTAGATGAAAATAATCGGCCCGTACCTCCCAACACAACAGGTAAAATATTACTGACAGATCTTACCAATTATGCATTTCCATTAATACGTTATGAGATAGGGGACGAAGGAAGATATATGGAAAACGCGTGTAATTGTAAGATACCGCTTCCTTTGATGGATAATGTGCGGGGACGAAGAGCGGTGATTATTGAAACCCCTACGGGCCTAAGTATACGTGGTGAGCATATTATGGCCATGTTCGATGGTTATATGAAAGTTTTTAAAGAGATACAATTGCGCCAAGAGGCCGATTTTTCCGTATGTATCTATTATGTGCCCAGAAATTTACATAAAGGACTCGAAGAAGTAGAAAAGATGGCGGAATTGCTCAGGCAACGTGCGCGTTCGGAGATAAATGTCAGATTTGAGGAGACACAAAAAATTAAACGGGTAAATAAGAAAACCCCTTTGATCATAAGCAATCTTCGATAATTTTTATACGGTTATGCTTAAAGCGGAAAATTTAAAACACTACGTAAAACAAGCCTCTGAAAAAGTATTGCGTATTCGGTACCACCGTATTTCCAATAGAATTGCATTTGAATCCCTTAAAGGGATACAAAAAGAAAAAGGTAAACTTAACGCTACCACAAAAAAGCTTTCGGACGAGTACGCCAACGATGTTTTGGGATGGAAAGGTTTTGCACCATGGTTATATGTATATTCCGCCGTTAGAGGCAATTTTGAGGAAGGTTGGCTACCCGATAATTATTACGGTAAGGTGGTCATCCCAAAAATTCAGGGGGATTACGGAAAAATTTCCTCTCTTAAGCCACTCTGTAATAAATTGTTCAATGCTAAGGTCACTCCCGATGTCGCCTCTTTTATCAACGGATTTTGGTTCGATCAAAATTTGAGACCGATTGCTAGCGAGAGTCTACAAAAATTTATATTTGCCGATACGGAAAAGGTGATATGCAAACTGGATAAATCGTATCAAGGCCGGGATATATTTCAATTTAAAAAACACGATTTCATCGTGGACATTATCGAAAAAAAAGGAAATTGTGTCGTTCAAAAATACATTCGGCAACATCCGTTTTTCGATGCGTTTACCGCAACTTCAGTAGCCACTATCCGAATAACGACGGTTGTGGACAATGATAATAAGATTTCGTTGAGAGCTTGTTACCTCAGACTGGGAAGAGCCAATGATACCCACGTTAAATCGGTGAACCATATTCGTATTCCCATAAACATGGCAAACGGTACGCTATATGAGTATGGTTATCTTGCAAATTGGCAAACGATTGTCGCACATCCCGATTCCAAGGTCGCTTTTAAGGGCCAAACGATTCCCGGTTACCTTGAATGCATACAGCTGGTAGTAAGGCTACATGAAAAAATGCCCATGGTACGGGCCATCGGGTGGGATCTTGCCCTAGATATGGAAGACAACCCGGTGGTTATGGAGTGGAATGGATATAGTAACGATATTAAATTTTCGGAGGCCACCCAAGGGCCCTGCTTCAAAGATTTAAATTGGCACCGATTTAAATAAAGTATGGATATTTGCCCCAGCATGTCTAAAACCTACTTTTAATGATAAAACCTGTAAAAAAGGAGAGGAACACCAAGCTCGATCTATTACGTTTTAGCGGTGTTCTGGTGATTATGGTAGCGCACTCCGACCCACCGGGGTGGCTTTTTCAACTCAGGAATTTTGGATCGCCAATGTTGATTCTGGGTTCGGCATTGACTTACGCCTATATCTATAAAACCCGTACACTGGACCGCGTTCCCTTTTTTAAAAAAAGGCTGAAACGGTTGATTTTGCCCGCTTGGATCTTGACGTTTTTCTTCGCGTTCGTTTCCATCGCCTTTTTGGTGCTTGGAAGAACCTTTCCCTATACCGGTCTGGAAGTATTTGAGTCTTACACCTTCTATGACGGCATCGGTTTTGTATGGATTTTCAAGGTCTATATGATTTTGGCCTT
>NZ_JBGTHY010000097.1:0-3752 GCF_041745955.1 Pricia sp. | reverse complement strand
CGTTCGCCGTTTGCGTTTCGTAATTTTTGATTTTTTGCGCCTCGTCCAAAATGACAAAATCATAGCCGGATTTGTTGATGATCGGCAGGTCGCGCAACACGGTCTCGTAATTGATGATATGGAAAAAGCTGTCGTCGTTCAGGTACAGTTTCTCCCGCTGATGGGGTTCGCCTTCTACCACGATCGCCTTTTCATCGGAAAATTTCAGCACCTCGTTCTTCCACTGGTTCTTTACCGAAGCGGGACAGATGACCAAGGTTTTCTTAAAGTTGAAAATTTCTTTCTTAAGGATGGCGGCGGCAATGGCCTGTAGCGTTTTGCCTAGTCCCATTTCATCGGCTACGATTACCCCTTTTTTAAACACTGAAAAAGCCACGCCTTCCTTTTGGTACGGATACAAGGTTGCTTTTATGGGTGAAAAATCCAAAACGGTCCGCTTTCCAATCTGTTCAAGTTCCTTGGTTTCAAAGTAGGCCTCCACTTTTTCAAAGACCTCTTCCCGGATTTTGATACGCTGAAAATCCCGTGATTTATGTAGGAAGGAAAAAAACGAGGCGATTTGCGAATCCTCGATCAATTTGTCGTTGCCGAAATGATCTCTTAAAAGTTGTGCTTCGTCCGCTTCCAAAGCATCGGGAAAAAACCACGATATTTGATAATCGTTGAACGGATCCGTATAGATCTCTATAAACGGATAATGTGTCGACAGTTTTTTTGTTTTCTCGGGATGTTCCTCCAAATAATTGAACAAGTACATGATATGCTTGGTAGTACCCAGTTTATTGGTCTTCCAATCAATATTGTTGATGTATCCCGTTCGGTTTTCAAAATCTCGGAGGGTAATCTTATAAGCCTTTCCCTTATCGTTGATCAAGGTATGCTCCCCATAGAGATTGTCGGCCAACCGTACTTTGTAATCCGCCTTTTTCGCCCGGTCCCAACGCTCTTCCAAAACCCTTTTTCGCATGCCTTCACGGGTATATTTAAGGCCTTCGGAAAGCGGTTTGTCTTCATATTTATCCTCTATCAGGTATAAAGCGGCCAAGCTGCGGACTTCCCATTCGGCATCGCGGTCATTGATTTTGGAATACAGTCTATCCTCTTCATCGGCAAGGATCTGCACGATGGATTCCTCGCCATTCTCGATCTGGACAGTAATTTTTTCCCTTCCCTCGGATAGGATTACTGGCGAATAGGCCTCAAAAATATGCCGCGCCCTTGCGATTTCGGCGGCGGACAAAAGTTTGTTCTCCTGTATGGAGGCTATGGTTTCCTTGACGGGCTTCAGCATTATAATTCCTATTTAATGAATTTCTCAAAAGTAGCCAAAACGGACTTTCGGCCTTCCCAATTTCGGGCAAAGTTATTTACAGTTTTCACGGATATTCCCTCGAACTGTTGATAACTTCAAATTTTATCTTTAGGTCCTGCCTTTCGCAACAAATATAATTGCAAGTAAAAATTTAACAACTAAAAAATTAGTTTAAACTAGTTTTTTAGTTATATTTGAAAAAGCAAAGAAGTTTTAAAGAGATTCCCGCCATCCCTTCGACCCAACTCAGGGCAATGCGCCGGAATGGCGAAAAAAACAAATTTTTCATGAAACAACTCACAAAAGCCGAAGAAGAGGTGATGCAGATCCTCTGGCAGCTTGAAAAAGCAAATGTAGCTGCTATGATCGAAGAGCTGCCCGAACCCAAACCGGCCTACAATACCGTGTCCACAATTGTACGGATATTGGAAAGCAAAGGCTTCGTCGACCATGAACAAGAGGGTAGGGGACATATCTATTTTCCGCTTGTCAAAAAGGGCGATTACAGCAATCAGAGCATCAACAAACTGGTCGACGGCTATTTTCAAGGCTCCTTCAAGAGTATGGTCTCGTTTTTTATGAAAAAGAACGATATGAGTCTGTCGGAGTTGGAATCAATTTTAAAGGATATTAAAAAAGATGGCAAAACCTGAAGTCCGAATGAAATCTGTTTCGGTTATAGTCTCTTAAAGTCCGCCCGCGGCGGACGCTCTAACGTCTAAAACACGCATCATGTTACAATACATCCTAGAATCCATCGTCTTCCAATTGGTGTTCCTTGTCATTTACGATTTTTTCCTAAAGCGGGAAACTTTCTTCCAATGGAACAGGGCGTATTTGATCGGCACCTATATCCTGTCATTGCTTTTACCTTGGATAAAAATCGAGGCTTTTAAGACTGCCGTTCCCGAAGGATTTTATGCATATCCGGAATACCTTTGGGGTACGAACGATGCCGTCGTTGTGGATGCGGCGCAAGGTTCACAATTTTCCATCTCTTGGGAGCAAGGCCTGCTTTTCGGCGGGATGCTCTTGGCCGCACTAACTTTCGGTTACAAAATGCTACAGTTGTACCGATTGCGAAAAAAAGGAAAAGTTCAATATTTTAACGATTTTACCCAGATCGTTCTCACCAATAGCAGCGTAGCCTTTTCGTTTTTCAGATCCATTTTTCTGGGCGACCGGATCGTAGAAAAGGAACATAAAAATATTATCGAGCACGAACTGGTACACATCCGACAAAGGCATACTTACGACCTGCTGTTCTTTGAACTTATGCGCATCGTTGGATGGTTCAATCCCCTGGTTTACGTCTATCAAAATAGGATGTCAGAACTGCACGAGTTCATCGCCGATGCCCAAATAGGCAAAATAAATAAGGAAGAGCACTACGAACTATTACTATCACAAGCCTTTCAAACACAGAATATATCGTTCATCAATCAATTTTTTAAATCATCATTAATCAAAAAACGGATAGTCATGTTAACAAAAAGTAAATCACTTAACATCTGGAAATTAAAGTACTTGGCTTTGGTTCCGATGTTACTCGGTATGTTGTTCTATACATCTTGTGAGCAAGATCTATTCAGCGAAGAAGGTTTGCACGAAACTATTACGGTCGGGGACATCGAAAATCTGACCGAAGATGAAGAGGTCAAGGCCTATACCCGCTTAATCGACCTTTCGGTACAACCTAAGGATTGGAGTTATGTCGTTAGCGATCAAAACTCGACCATAACATTTACAAAAGCACCGAAAGGTTCCGGTATTTCCGGTCCCAGTGGTATTCCGATTAAGGCCAAAATGCATATTGAATCCAAGGTGCTGGACCAAGACTTCGATTTCTTCACTTACGGTCCGTCCCAACCCGTTCAAATTACCATCGATCACAATGGTGTACCTTTTGGTAAGGTCGATGAAGTCCCCATTTTTCCGGGTTGCGTGAACGAAGCCGACCCAAGGGAGTGCTTTCAGGAAATGATGCAAAAACACATCAGCAAAAACTTTAGGTATCCCGAGGAAGCACAAAAACAAGGTATTCAAGGCAGGGTAAATGTTATGTTCACTATTGGAGAGGACGGTAACATTTCGAACATCAGAATGCGTGGACCCGATAAACTTCTGGAGGCCGAAGTCGCTCGGATCATATCCCGATTGCCTCAAATGAAACCTGGTCGGCATGATGGGATGGCGGTAAATGTACCGTATTCCTTCCCCATTACCTTTAAGTTGCAACAGGCTGGGTTTAATCCACACTCCCAAGATGCCAACTATGTAAAGCTACAGGAAGAACAGCTTAGCGAAATGTCAAGTGAGGTTCAAATGGCGTATCGAAATGGCATACCATTTTCACAAGTGGAGAACGTTCCGGTGTTTCCGGGCTGTGAGGATGCGGCCGATCCCAAGGCCTGTTTCCAAGAGAAAATCCAAAAGCATA
>NZ_JBGTHY010000096.1:0-15110 GCF_041745955.1 Pricia sp. | reverse complement strand
CTGAACGTCAATATTACTGAGAAAGGAAAAGCGTTCAAAACCGGAATTGATGACCACCCCTTTTTGGTCGAAATAATTTCCGGAAACATAGTAGTTTATTTTTTCGGAACCCCCTGAAAATGACAGCTGATGGTTCGATACGTTACCGGTTCTATAAATGAGGTTTTGCCAATCGGTATTCGTCGGACCCTGTGTGTAGGCGGGGTTGATATTACTTCGGTAATCGGCAAATTGGCCGGCGTTCAACAGATCGATTCTTTGCGTAATGTCTTGACTTGCATAGGACGAATTCAATTCGACGACCATCTTCCCGCTGCGACCTTTTTTGGTGGTAACCAGAATCACACCATTTGATCCCCGCGAGCCATAAATAGCGGTGGCCGAAGCATCTTTTAAAATCTCAATGGATTCTATATCCGTTGGCTGGGGCAACGCAGCACCCACGAAACCATCTACGACCACTAACGCGGCACTACTGGCACCAATGGAGGTATTGCCCCGAATGTTCACCGAAATAGGGGCGCCAGGCTCCCCACCGTTATTGGATTGTACGGCGACACCCGCGGCACGGCCCTGTAAGGCCTGCTCGGCGTTCAAAACCGGAAAAGCGGCCAGTTCTTCAGATTTCACTGAGGACACAGAACCCGTGATATCACTCTTTTTGGTGGTACCGTAACCTATTACGACAACTTCATCCAAGGCACTGACATCTTCCTTTAGGGAAACATCGATAACGGACTTTTCGCCCACATCGATGTCTTGAGCGATAAAGCCCAGATAACTGAAAGTCAAAACGGAGTTGCTTGCTATGTCAATTGTATAATTGCCATCGAAATCTGTAGAGGTACCGTTGGATGTGCCTTTGACAATCACGTTTACGCCGGGTATTGGCGTACCGTCTTCGGTGGCTATAACGGTACCGGTAACCGTCTTTTGGGAGTACGAAAAACTGGATATTAGGACAAAGATGCCCAAAAGACCGGTTTTGAGCCACCCATTTTTTTTCATTGTAAACATAGGTTCAAATTTTTGAGTTAGTTCATTCAACTGAAATAGATAATCATAAGCCCCAATCCAACAATAAGGATGAACAAAAGGATTTCGAACATCCTGAAGCTCCGACGTTTGATTTTCATTTCTCAAAATTACGTTAGGGGATGGTTAAGATGGGGGCAAAAAAGTACGGAGTTGGGTATAAAATCGTTCGAAAGAGGCTTTAAAGACCTGTAAAATGGGGGCTTTATGTTAAAATCAGTTCAGATCGGCAAGGTCGGTATGAAACTTATTTTGATACTGTGAAGGGGTCTTGTCGAATCTTTTTTGAAAACACTTGCTGAAGTATTTGGGGCTGTTAAAACCTACTTGATAAGCAACCTGTGAAATGTTCAAATGACTTTCTTCCAAAAGTTGCAATGCGCGCTTCATTCGTATTTCCTGTATGAACTCATTGGGGGTAAAGTTCGTCCAGGCCTTAATCTTAGTGAATAGTAGGGTACGGCTGATACCGAGTTCATCGCCAAAGGTCGAGATATCAAATTGGTCGTTCCCTATGTTTTCCTCGACGATTTTCAGGGCTTTTTTCAAGAGGTCACCATCTAAAGAAGATACCGTCATCTCATTAGGTGCAAAAGGACCGGTGTCGGAAAATTTTCTTTTGAGTCGCTGGGTAGAATCGATCAAGTTTTTAATCCTTAATTGAAATTCCTTAAGGTCAAAAGGCTTGCTGATGTAATCATCGGCCCCGTTCTCCAAACCTTCGTATTTGTAGACCAACGAGGTTCTTGAAGTCAATAAAATGAAGGGGATATGGCTTGTTTTTAGATTCGCCTTGATCTCGGCGCAAAGTTCCGTACCGACCATTTTTGGCATAATTACATCGGATACTATCAAATCAGGCAAAAGGTGAAGCGCTTTTTTCAGTGCTTCCCTACCGTCGGCGGCCTCAAGAATATTGTATTTGTCCCTCAACAGATCTTTTATAAAACCGCGTAAGGGTTGGTTGTCCTCTACCACAAGAATGGTTTCCTTTTCGGTATCCTTACTATAATCAGTCGTAGGAAGTTGTATTTCCCAAAGTGAACGCTTTAGCTGGGAGGTGTATAAAACTATATCGTCACTGAACTTGAAATCCTTCAAAATTTCTTCCGCCCCTAAATGTTTACGGCCCAAAGGAAGGGACACCCTAAAAATACTTCCCAGGATTTTTTTAGGTTTTACGTGGATGCCCCCATGATGTAGATCTACTATATTCTTGGCGATGGAGAGACCGATTCCGGTACCCTGTTGCGAGTTTTCCTTGGTGTTTTTATACGTATTGATCTCAAAAAAACGTTCGAATACCTTTTCCCTGAATTGTTCTGGAATACCGCTGCCCGAGTCTTCGACGTCTATGATTATTCTGTTATCTTTTTCCTTTATATGGATAGAGACCGAACCGTTTTTCGGAGTGTATTTAAAGGCGTTAGAAATAAGGTTGTAAAAAACCTGTTCCAATTTGCTACGGTCGTAATAGACCAAAATTTCCTCATTTGAAGTATTGAAAGTATAGGTATACCCGCCATCCTTCGCAAATTCGGTAAAAGAGAGGAATATTTCCCTCAAGAACTTTACGATGTTGCCTTCTGCCGCCTCTAGCTTGAACTGATGGTTCTCGAACTTCCTAAAGTCCATCAACCGATTGATAAGCTGCAATAGATGATTGGCATTACTTTCCATGACCAACAGTTTTTTATACATAAAACTGCTGCCTTTATAATCCTGCAAAAGTTGTTGCAACGGTCCGGCAATGAGCGTCAACGGTGTTCTGAACTCATGCGATATGTTCGTGAAAAATTGCAGTTTGGCGGTATGGATTTCCTGATTTTGCTCGCTCTCTAAATGTTCGAGATCCAATTGATGTTGCAATCGGGACTTCGACGTAATAATCCATGCCAAACCGGTCAAGGCCGCTGCTATGAGCAGGGCGTACAGCGCAAATGCCCAAGCACTTCGCCACGGCGCCGGTTCTACCCGAATGTGTAGGGTAGTGGGTTCGGAATTCCAGACCCCGTCATTGTTGGCGCCTTTTACCTCGAAAACATAGTCTCCGGCGTTCTGGATGGTGTAGGAGGCATGGGGCTGTGAGGTTATGGTCCATTGATCTTCCAATCCTGCCATGCGATAACTGTACCGGTTACTAGCGGGATTTATAAAGTTCGGGAAGGCAAAGTCGATCGAAAAATTGGCTTTGTCATAGGCCAGGGTAATCGTTTTGGTATACGGGATGCTTTTTTGTAGGATGCCTTTATTTTCCGATGCGGAAACCGAAATGTTTTTGACCTTAAAATCGGTAAGGATTACTTGGGGTGCGTATCGGTTCATCAAGAGATTTTCGCTATCGAAATGGGAAACCCCCGAGGGCCCACCGAAATACATTTTTGTGCCATTGACCTTTAAGGCCGCACCACTGTTGAATTCGTTGCCTACCAGACCATCTTGCTGGTCATAGATTGTCGAAATACCGGAAGTGGGATCATACTTTATAATGCCTTGGTTGCTGCTGATCCACAACTTTTTTTGCGCATCCTCTAAAATGGCGTATATAGAGGTAATGGTTTTTTCACTAGCTATCGGAGCGGGTTCGAAACCGGTGCCGGTATATTTGTACAAACCCTTTGCACGGATGCCTACCCAAACGGTACCTTGGCTATCTTGGAACAAGGCCAGGATATCGTCGCCTGATTTCTTTTCAGCATCGTAAAAAAAGTGCTCTATTTCAGACTCGACGTATGTGCCGTTTTTATTCTTCAGTAGGTTAAGCCCACGCTGTGTTCCCGCCCAAACATTAGTATTGCTGTCTACCAATATACTACGTACTCTGGTATTGGTGAGGGATTTCTCTTTGGTTTCGTCCGTAGAAAAAATAGCCATTCTTTGTGAGGATGAATTGTACCGTACCAATCCCTTTCCAAAGGTGCCCAACCAAACCGTTTCGGCGTTTGCCCTTTTTATGGTATAGACCCCTGTTTTCTCCAGATATTCGGCAAGATCACTGCTGATTAATTTTTGGTCGAAATTTTTAGTGACCAAATCGTAAACGACCGCGCCTTCGTTGAAGCTGCCTATCCATAGTTTGTTCTGTTGTACCAGTAGCGATTTTATATTGTCGCTTAAGAGTTCAGGATACTTTTCATTGTTAATCTGATCGACATTGTCGGTAGTGTCACAGAATACGGTAATGCCCTTTCCTTCGGTTCCGAAATATAGATTTTTTGCCGAATCCATTACAATGGCGCCGATGACATTGTGGGAGAGCCCGTTCATTGTCGAGGACTGGGTGTAATTGATGAAATTCGTGTTGGAATCGTCCCATATATCGACACCCCCATAATAGGAACCGATCCAAATCGAACCCTTTCGGTCGGTAAACATTGATTTTATATAATTGTGCGCCAAGCTTTTGGGATTGTCCGGATTATTGATCAATTTTTGGGATTTTCCGTTAGGTCGGATCAGGGTCAGCCCATTGGAAGTGCCCATCCAAAGCGTTCCGTCCGTAGCTTTGATCAGCTCACGGACATCGGTATCGGAAACATCCTTGTCGTTACCTTTACCTGTCGGAATAAATTCTTCGGTTGCGGTATCGAGGGTCAGCATCCCTTGGTTTTTGGTGCCGATACAAAGCATATCCGGTCCACATTCGAGAATATCCTGAACAATACATTGGCTTTCGGTGTCATCCGGGATGAAAGTTTTAAAGGAAAAGCTACTATTTCCCGTTTTTTCCATTTTACAGAGTCCATCCGAGGTACCTACCCAAACAGTTCCCGCATTAGTTTCTAAAATGCTGAGCACGTATGGGGAAGGCAGGCCCGTTTCGTTTTCTTCGGAGGGATAAATAGGCGTGAATTTGTCGGCGGTCTTATCGTAAATGGATAATCCATCGGAAGTCCCTGCCCAAATCGTGCCATCTTGCATTTCGGTAATACACCAGACGGTGTTGTTGGTTAAGGAATTTATGGTGTTGGAGTGGAAATAGCTTTTGAAAACATCCTTGACCGGATCGTAGCGGTTGAGTCCGTTATACGTGCCGATCCAAATAGAGCCTTCCGAATCTTCTTCAATGGCCAAAATATCGCTATTGCTGATGGAGGCGGAATCCTTAGGGTCGTTTCGGTAGACCGTAAAAGCGCTGCCGTCGTATTTGTTCAGGCCGTCACGGGTACCTAGCCACATTTGGCCCAATCGGTCTTGCTCGATGGCGATTACCGAGCTTTGCGAAAGTCCATCGCCCGTGGATAAATGTTTGAATTGATACGTATTTTTTTGCCCCCATAGGCTTATGGAGATTAGAAAAAACAGTAACAGTATGCATCGATTCAAGGGGTACATGTTTTAATCAAGTCTTTGCCTTAGTTGAAATTCGTATAAGGAGGGAATGCCTTTTACGCTTTGATTTGTCATTTCGATATATGCCTTTGGGCCGTATTCGATTTTAAAGGGATGGTTGCCATGAACACCGATAACACGCGCTTGCACACCATCTTCCATACCGTTGAGAAGGATGGGTTCTTCTTTGTCCAAATCGCTTTGCAATTGCACATTGATATTCCAAAATGTACTGTAGGCCCCGTGGGATGGTTTCCAATAAGGTGCTCCACCTCCAGCAAATAGGGGATAAGTACCATCTTTGCGTGGATTCAGGTGTACCGTACTATTGTCGAACAGGTTTTGATGGTTCGCGCCGGAATGTTGGTCCAGCACGGGATTTACAAAAACTTCACAGTCCTTATATACGTTCTTGGTCGAAAAGGTATTGAAGCTCAAAGGATGTTCGGCATGGTTGAATACCTTTAAATTTTCTACCAGCACATTGTGAACGCCGGCCATAGCTACCGTATAATGAGCTTTGTTGGCGCCTTGGGTAACGATATCGGAAATGGTGACATTGGCGATTTCCTCCGTAAGGATACCACTATCGGCGTTGTCGATGGTCACGTCGTTCACCCAACTGTTGAAAAGCCGGGTGAGGAATATACCGTTAAAACCTCGTTCGACATGATGGGCGATGTAGGAGGCGTCGGGAAAAGTAATGCTTATATGCTCTATACCCACTTCCTTCAAGTGTTTCCACTCCACCAATTGAGCTTCATATTCCGGTTTGATGGAAATGGTCAAAGGGGAATTTATGGTTACCGTTTTTCCTGAAATTTTACTGATTTCCACTTGTTGCCGGACGATGGGAAGCGTCGGAAACTCCCAATGGTGCGAGCCTACCTTTACATCAGTTTCTTTATAAATGTCTTCGATAATTGCTGCGGAATTCTGTCCGGTTTTATTAAAAAGTTGCAGTTCGACAACATCACCGACCTTAAGCTCTTTTATTTCGGAAGCGGTCATTTCAAATTCCCCGCGATTGCCCTTGGAAACCTTGGCCAATACCCTTTGCGGTACATCGTATTTTCCGAGATAGGATTTGACCCGTTCCCCGGGAATTTGTGTCCATATCATCCCCCCGGACCAGGCATATTGGGAAAAGGGTAAATCGATATTATTTTCGGGTTCCCGTTGGCGTTTATCGAACTGCAATAGATATTCCCGAAGTTCGGTAAGCATTTCGGGATCGTCAAGGTACATCATTGGTCTGGGGCAATAGATTTCGGTACCCTCTTTTCCTGACCCGGCACCGCGCAACACAAAATGACTGCGCTCTACATATAAGATTTCGCTCAATATCAACCGGCCTTTGGGCAACTGTAAAGTAACCGCACCCTCCATCGATTTGGTCGCTTCCATGGCCTTTAGTAGCGCTTTCGAATCGTCAAGGCCATCATCCGCTATGACCCCATACTCCGTTGCAAGGATGGTCTTGCCCGATTTTTGGGGAACCGGCTCCTCCCCAAAGCGATAGCCGGCATAGCTAAAATCGGGCAGGTAATTTTCTTCGGGCGTTTTTTTGGCCGAAAGAATTTCTGGAGTCTTTTGGGCGTTGGTGGACACTGGAAAAAGCTGTAAAATTCCGATAATCGGGAAGAAGAGGATTATAGTACGTTTTGAAGCCATATGTAGTATTTTTTTAGAATTCTACCCTTGAATTTTGCACTTTTACTTCCGTTTCGTCGAATCACGAACGATTAATTTCGGCGGTAACATAATCGTCCTGTCGTTTACCAACGTATTGCCGTTTTCAAAATAATCGAGTAGCAGGTTACAGGCCAAACGCCCAATCTCCGTACCGGATTGGTCTACCGTGGTCAAAGAGGGTTCGATGACTGCCGAGGTTGGTTCGTTGCTGAAACCGGCAATGGCGATATCTTCCGGAATTTTTCTGCCGACACTTTTCAAATATTTCATCGCCCCGATGGCGGCCAGGTCGTTGGTGGAAAAAATACCGTCCACATCATCAAATTCCTCCACAATTTTACCAGCCAAGCGATATCCGTCTTCTTCCAGAAGTTTTGAAACGAATACCAAGTTTTCATCATAGGGAACGTTATGTTTTTTCAAAGCGGACCGATAACCTTCATGTCGGTTTTTGTAGATCTCTACATCCATCGGAGCGGTGAACTGTACTATCTTTTTACATCCCTGCAGGATCAGATGTTCCGTGGCATCGAAACCACCCTGAACATCATCGATCAGCACTTTTCCCGTTTGCTTCATTCCGGCCACATGGCGGTCGAAAAATACGAGGGGCGTTCCGTTTTCGAAGCACGCGGTCAAATGGGAATTGTCATGGGTCTCCATCGAAACGGATATCAAGATACCATCGACCCTATTTGCCATCAGGTTGCGTAAGATTTTCCGCTCTCGGTCCACTTCCTCCAAAGACTGGCATATAATTACGTTGTAGCCAGCTTTATAGGCCATTTCTTCGATACCGGCTATAGTCGAAGAAAAGAAATACCGCGAAATTCGCGGTACGATTACCCCGATAGTGTTGCTTCTATTTCGGCGCAGGTTCGAAGCTAGCATATTTCGCGTGTAGCCCAGTTCATGAGCTTTGTCCAAAATCCTTTTTTTGGTCTTGGCCTTGACCCGGTCGCTATCGTTCAATGCCCTTGAAACTGTCGAACTGTCAATTTTCAAGGCCTTGGCAATTTCGTGGATGGTCGTTTTTTTCATTGATTATTTTGCTCAAGGTACAAGACGTGTTGGCTATACCAATTATCAAAGTTAAGGAAATTATTTTTGATACAATCGATTGTATTATTTTTATTATATTTGTGGTACTCTGATGGACTAATGGCGAGGATGTAGTTGTCCGTAAATGTACCGGTCAAGATATAATCCTCGTTAATCAAAGTATCTTCAGTGGATTCTTGTCTTGGAACGATTAAAATCATTTCAGGAATTCCGAACACAAATACATAATTTCTAAAATCTCATAATGGCAACGAATTACGAATCAAGATACGCTTCCAGTCCGGAAGCAACAAAGAAACTGGATACTGATGCCCTGAGGAAGGAGTTCTTAATCTCCAATCTCATGGAAAAAGGAAAGATCAATCTGACCTATACCCACTACGATCGCTATATCGCTGGCGGGGCAGTGCCAGATCAACCCCTGAAACTAGAGACTATTGATCCCTTAAAAACCGAATATTTTCTGGAAAGGAGAGAACTGGGTATCATCAATGTCGGTGGTAGCGGTTCGGTCGAGGTTGATGGAACTTCCTATGAATTGGACCCTAAAGATGCCCTGTACGTCGGTCAAGGTGCCAAAGAGGTGGTTTTCAAGAGTAAGAATGCCCATAAACCGGCCATGTTCTATCTGAATTCCGCCCCTGCACATTCCAGTTATCCCACAAAAAAAGTAGGCCTAAACGATGCCAATAAATTGGAGTTGGGTTCTTTGGAAACCGCAAACCACCGTACGGTCAACCAAATGATCATTGGAGGAATCGTCACTACCTGCCAACTGCAGATGGGAATGACGCAGCTTAAAACGGGCAGCGTTTGGAATACCATGCCCGCACATGTACACGATCGCCGTATGGAGGTCTATTTTTATTTGGATGTGCCCGAGGGTCAATCCGTCTGTCATTTTATGGGCCAGCCGCAAGAGACCCGCCATATTTGGATGCAGAACCACGAAGCGGTCATTTCGCCACCATGGTCCATTCACTGTGGCTCCGGGACTTCGAACTACACTTTTATCTGGGGCATGGCCGGCGAGAATTTGGACTATGGCGATATGGATGTGGCCAAAATCAAGGAATTACGATAAACAAATCATTAAATTAGGATACTATTTATAACCAGCAGTATGAAATCAAAACAACTCGTTTTTATTGGTTTGACAGGATTATTTTTTATGGGATGTGCCGAAAAAGAAGCCCCCGTAAAGAAAAAAATCTTCGTAAGCAATACGATGGATACGGACCGGGAATCTGAAACTGTTTCCATCGCCATCGATTCCCTGGGTTTTGACGAGGCTGGCGGAAAAAAAGGAAGAATTGTCATAATTGACGATGCCACCCAAAAACCGATCCTGAGCCAAACCATAGATTCCGACGGCGACGGCAACGATGATACGGTTTTGTTTCAGCCCCAGATAAAGGCAAAATCCGAGATGGCGTTTTCCGTGTCCCTTAGTGATTCCACCGCAGCAACGGCCATCGACAGCGTTGCGCGGTGCTACTCCCGATTCGTGCCGGAACGCACCGACGATTATGCATGGGAAAATGACCGGGTCGCTTTTAGGACCTATGGGCCGACTGCACAAAAAATGGTCGAGGATGATGTTAAAGGCGGTACACTCTCAAGTGGCATTGATGCTTGGTTAAAACGCGTGGATTATCCCATCATCAACAAATGGTATAAAAAAGAGTTGGAAACGGATGGGTCCTACCACGAAGATACCGGTGAAGGCCTTGACAATTTTCATGTCGGTAGTAGTAGGGGAGTAGGGGGTATTGCATTAAAGGATGGCGATACCTATCATAATTCAAAAAATTTCACGTCGTGGAAAAGATTGTACAACGGACCGATCCGTACCAGTTTCGTACTGACCTATGCGAAATGGGATGCTTCCGGAAAACAGATATCCGAAGAAAAGCATATTTCGTTGGATTACGGGAGTAATCTTTCCAAATTCGAAATCGCTATCCAAGGGACAGATACGATTTCAGCTGGACTCACCTTACACGAAAACGAAGGTACAACCGGTGTGGACGAAGAGCAAGGTTGGATCAGCTATTGGGAACCCCACGTCAATTCAGAAATTGGATTGGGCATCGTCGTACCGAACGGCAATATGGTAGGTCATGAAAAATATGAAACGGAAGAAAAAGACCGAAGTAATCTCTATGGGCATATCAAATTAAACGATGATGGCAAAGCGGTCTATTATGCAGGCTTTGGTTGGAAAAAAAGTGCGCAGTTCATGAACCGAACAGAATGGGAGAACTATTTGGTCCGATTTTCGGAAAAGTTGAAGAATCCGTTGGTGGTCGGGATGCGGTGATTTTTACTTTTCAAAAACGACTGTACCGTCATCCTTGCCCATAATGATAACGTGGGTAGTATCCAAAAAAAGTCCGGTTTCAACCACACCGGGAATGTTTATGAGGGCGTTGTTCAACCCTACCAGATCGTTTTGCTTAAAAACATCCACGTCTACGATATAGTTGCTCTCATCGGTCTCGTAAGCATCATCCCCCTTTTTTCGAAGTACGGGCCGCAATTCCATCTTATCCAACTCTGTGATGATATTTTTAGTAGCAAAAGGGATGGTCTCAATGGGTAGTTTAAATTTCCCCAAACGTTCTACCTGTTTAGCAGAATCAGTAATAACCACATTTATTCTGGAATTGTAAGCCACAATTTTCTCCCTGAGCAGCGCGCCGCCACCGCCTTTGATCAGTTGTAATTTGGCATCGAACTCGTCGGCACCGTCGATGTTGATGTCCAACGTCCCCGCTTCCTCCAATGAAATCAGCGGAATACCTGCTTCCCTCGCGAGTTCGGCGGTCGTATCGGATGATGGCACTCCTTTTATTGAAAGTCCTTCGATAACCTTTTCTCCCAAACCCCGGATCATATGGGCTGCCGTGGAACCTGACCCCAGCCCGACGAGCATACCATCCTTTATCCATTGTAACGACTTGGCCGCAGCAGCCTTCTTTTCTTGATCCGAATCCATTATTCTTGGTTTGGGAACTTGCCCGCCCGTAAAATATATAGAGGGTAAGCTTAGGCGTTGTGCTTCATCATTAAATCCCGATATTTTTCGAGGTCTTCTTGGGAGTGGTTGCCATAATCATCGATAATGGCGTGTACAATGTTGTTCGCCTTTAGGAAGATAGCGATACGCTCCAGTTTTTCGGGAGTCCCCTTGATTTCGATTTTAGCCATGACAAGAAAATTTAATTGAAGGTATGGTGTATAAAGTCAATGTTAGCATAACACATTGGATTATGTGATAGGTTTCATTTGACATGACACTAGAGGCATCGAATGGATTCGAACCATTATATAGACTCTTGCGGAGTCTCGCCTAGCCGTTCAGCCACGATGCCGTTATTAATGCCCTAAATTAAACTTTATTTTGGAAAGCTTTAGGATGAAAGCGACTTTTTCTGTGCCATCTTACTGAAAACCAAAAACAGAACCCCGCACAACAGCCAAGCCGGCAATGTTACAAACGAAAGAAAAACATCGAACTGCAGGGAGATAAAATAGAACAGCCCAAAGCTGATGGCCCATGCCAAAAAGACCGCCTTATTGAATTTGATGTTCGCCACTTCAGCGTAGTTCTTGACAATACCAGCTTGTTTGTAAAAAAAATGCTCAAATACGATGATGGCCCCGAAAGGTGCGAGAATAAATCCGTAAAGGGCTACAAAACCAAGGAGTTTCATGGCGAAAGCAGGGAATAGGCCTGCAATGGTAGCGACAGTACCGGCAATTATGGTGACCCAGAAAGTCGATGTTTTGGGCATGATAGCCTGAAATGCGAGTCCCGCTCTATAAATTGTGGGATTGGCAGTTGTCCATCCCGCTAAAACCACGGCTATGATACCGAAAATTCCGATGGCGTTGTTGGCCAAGGGGCCGGGCGCAACGGGCGGTGCTTCCCCTGCAGTCAGAAACGCTTGTGCTTCGGGAGATTTTAAGTAAACCGCATAGAGTAAGGCTGCCGCGATCCAAGCCATGTAGTGACCGACATACATGCCCGCAGCGGTCGTCCACCCCGCGTTCTCATTTTTGGCAAAACGGAATACTGAAAGATCTGACATGCCCACGTGCATGGCGGCGTTGGCGAACCACGACCAGATGACGACATGCCAAAAGGTATATTTTAACTGTCCGGGAAAGGGCTCTGAACCTTCGCCCCAGATATTCCAAAAATCTTCGAAGTTCGTGACCCCTAATTGGTTTAAGGCTACTATGCCACATGCTAAAAATGCCAGCACTATTACGGGAGACATCCAGTTGGCCGCTTTAGAGACGGTGTCGTATCCTTTAGAGGCAATAAGGGAAATCACGGCTCCGAGAATTACCACGATAATCACCCAAGTTGCGCCATTTGGCATAGTATCGGTGAGTTTGGGCATTTCCATGTCAAAAGGGATGCCTATTGCCGTAGCGGAAACCGTAATCATGGCTCCGGCCAGAAAGCAGAAAAGAATACCGTTGGCCAGGTTGTATCCGATAACCAATTTTTTGCCACAGATTTTTTCAAGTTGGTAGTAAAGGGTCAACCGATTTTCGACCCCAATTTTCGCGGTCAGAAAACGCCAGCTAAGTACCGCCAAAAGATTGCCGATCAAAAGACCGACAATAAGATCGAACGCACTTACGCCAGCCGTTAAAAACAGGGGGCCGATCATGAATTCCGTTCCCGCGGCATGTTCCCCGGCGTACATCCCTAAAAAACTTTTCCAGCCTTTTAGTTTGGATTGGGGTACGGGTTCGCGTTCGAATTCCCCGCCGGCGATTTCTTCGATCAGTTCTTCTTCGTGTTTGTTTTGGCTCATAATCGTTAGGTTGTTTAATCTCACAGGTTTTTAACTTGTAAGATGAATTCAAAAAGTATCTACAAGGATCGCTCGTGCCTCGCTCATACCTTGCAGGTCTATGTTAATCGGTTATCAAAAGCTTCAGCAGGTCCTCCACCCTTCCGTTGGTGATATGTTTCCGGCACATTCTAGTCGGTAATCAAATGCTTAGGTAAATCTTCGACACTCCCGTTGAACGATACTTTCCTGACCTTTTTAATTGGTGATCAAATGTTGGGGTAAATCTTCCACCCGTTCGCAGCAGAGCTGGTCCATGACCTGTTTGAACTGGGTCTTCAATATGGATATCGTATGGTCACCGCCCGTATCGCCCAACGCGCCCGCGCCGTACATAAACGAACGGCCCATAAAGGTGAATTTTGCCCCGCAGGCCATGGCTCTGGCAATATCCGGACCGGAGCGCAGCCCACTATCCATCATTATTTCGATTTGGTCGCTGTACTTTATGGCAATTTCCTGCATGGACTGAATGGTCGATTGTGCCGCATCCAATTGCCTTCCGCCGTGATTGGAAACAATGATGCCGTCAAATCCCATACGGATGGCATCTTCGGTATCCCGTTCCGAGGCCACGCCTTTTAACACCAGTTTGCCCTTCCATCTATCTCGAATAGGTTTGATACGATCTTCGTTAAGGCGACCGGAAAAAGTTTTGTCCATAAACGCACCTAATTGTTTTAAGTTTAGACCCTCCGGCGTATAGGGTTTTAAGGTCTCAAAAGTAGGTTGCCCATATTTTAAGGTATTGAAGGCCCAAGTCGGCTTTCCCAAAATCTGTAGGATGTTGGTCAGGGACATTTTCGGTGGCAATGCCAATCCGTTTTTGAAGTCCCGCGGTCGATAGCCAAAGGTCGGCACATCACAGAGCAAGACTAAAACGGGGCATCCGGCAGCAGCTGCGCGGTCGATGATGTCATTGCGGATTTCATCGGCCACTGGATTATACAATTGAAACCAGGCATTGCCTTCGGTGAGTTCACTGGCCTTTTCAATATCCATCGTCGTAACCGTACTTAGAATGAAAGGCACATTGTGTTTGTGGGCGGCCTTTGCCAAAATGGCGGGGGAGTTGGGCCACATCAGGCCTTGGAGTCCTACTGGGGCTATACCGAAAGGGGCGTCGAACTCGATACCTAGAACCTTGGTTTTTGTTGAACCTGTGCCCTGGTTTCTCAGGTAGCGGGGCTGTAATTGAACCTCCCGGATTTCTGAGGTGTTTCGGGATATACTCACATCTTCGTTGCAGCCCCCGTCCAAATACTCGAAGGCAAAACGAGGAATTCGTTTCCGAGCCTTGTTTCTTAGGTCGTCTACTGAGGGATAATCGGAATTGAAATCCATGGACATCAGGGTTACGGGTTGAAGGTTACAGGTTACGCGTCGAAGGCTACAAGTTACAGGTTAAAAATTGACAGGTTTGTTGGTTTGATTTACTAATAATGGGAGCGAAAATTTAAGCTTTAAATTGAACATATGCATCTTTTTAGGAGTTGGTGGGTTAGGGGTTAGGGGTTAGGGGTTAGGATAATCGGGATGTGCTTTTTCAGGGAATAATTCCTTTTCAGGAATTTGGAGTTCAGTTCGGTATCCGAAATGGCTATCGCCGCCCCAAGTGCGGAGCCCAGAGACGAATCCGTCGTACGCAGCTCCATATTCCTCAAGTAATGCGAGACCAATTTAATATAAACATCGTTATCGCTGAAACCGCCGTCGATATATAATTTTTCGATGTGATCTTCTCCGGCCGCAATTTTGATACTTTTTACCTGAAGCAATACCAATTCGATCATCAGCTGGTGGTAGGCATGTTCAAAACGATCATATTTAAAATGTGTCTCGGCCGGCATGTTGTCATCCTCAATACTTATCCATCGGAAAGCGTGCTCAAAATCCTTGATAATTTCATAAAATACTTGATAGTCGAAGGCTACGGTCTTATGAAAATCGGCCGGAACCCTATATCTTTTGCATAGGTCGGCTACCTGAAGGCTATATTCGTTCCCCAAAAACATTGGACTGGCCTTTACCGCTTTTCCATTGATACGCATATAGTTGATACAGTTGTTTTTCATGTCGGCTTCCGAGAGAGACCTTTCCGTAAACGGG
>NZ_JBGTHY010000095.1:0-2501 GCF_041745955.1 Pricia sp. | reverse complement strand
AAAAAAAGGCGCAGGCGAGCCAAATCGTCGAAGGGCAGGAGGAAGAACGCAAGCGGATTGCCAAGGACATACACGATGGTATAGGGCAGATGCTGACCGCGCTGAAATTCAATATTGAATCCATCGACTTGGAAAATACCCGAAAAACGGCGGAGAAAATAGTATATTTGAAAAGCTTGACCGCCGATTTGATCAAAGGCGTCAGAACCGCCACTTTTAATCTTACCCCGCCCGAACTTAGCGATCATGGCATCTTTCCCGCACTTCAGAAAATGACCAGGGAACTCTCTAAATTGACGGGCAAGACCATCTTGTTCGAAAACAGGTCGGAAGGGAATATCCGATTCGATTCTTTGGCCGAGACCAACATCTATCGGGTGACCCAAGAAGCCGTTAACAACGCCATCAAATATGCGGAGGCCAACTATATTTTGGTCACCATTAATTTTAAGGACAACCTCTTAAGCGTGTTGATAGATGACGATGGTAAAGGCTTTGACGATTCCATCTTAGGAAAACCGCCCAAGAACACCAGTGAAGGCGGTATGGGACTCTTCTTTATGAAAGAACGGATCGACTATATCAATGGCCGTTTGTTTATCAACTCCGTTCCGGGCGAGGGGACACGGGTTACCATCAATTACCTTAAAACATCCTTTCAAGAAAGTTGAAGTGCCACTTCTACAAAATCCGATTTTGGGGCTTCACAGACCGGGCACCCATAATCCTCCGGAAGATTTTCAAACGGCGTTCCGGCGGGAATATCGGCCTTGGCATCCCCGTACACGGTATCGTAAACGGTAAGGCAGGATCGGCATTGACGTACCGTTCTCTTGATAGGGTCCGAATCTTTTTGGATGGGTTTTTCCTGTGCTTCCTGACTGTAGAGTTGTCCAAAATATTTTTTGCTCAGTTCCATGAGAAGTCCCGGTAGCTCTATCTTGTCCACATCTTGGGCGTAGGCCTCGTAGGAATGGGTGTTCGGGTCGAAATTTTTGAAATGGAGCACGTTGTAGGTAGGGCGGACCTCGAAATCGGTCATGATGGCCGACGGGGCGTTTCTTTCGATGATGACCGATGCGAAATGTGATCTTTTGCCTACATCGTTACTTATACCGAACGTAAGGCCATAAGTACTGATATCGTTCTGGTCAAAGCTACGGACCAGAAACTTTTTAAGTTCCAAGGCTTCTTGATCGTCGACGGGCACATGCCAGTTCATCTCCAATTGCGAATGCCTGATATTGATGCCCCATTGCCCGATAAGGCGTTCGAGACTGGGCCTGCTTTGTTTTTGTATTCCCTTTACTATCAGCGATTTCCACGGGGTGATGCTTATTTTTCCGATACTGTTGTCGAGACAGAAGCCGCAGAATTCTTTGAGAAAAGCGAGGTCGTACCGGTTGTTCCGCCAGTAAAGGCCTAGCCAGTGCTGGTCAAGTCCCATGCGGTTCATGCCCTCATAGTAAGGGAATGTTGTATAAGGAATCTCTAATTTCTGTTCTAGGGATTTGTTATTGGTGTCCAGATTTTTATTTAGGATGAAGAACAGCTCATCGACATCCTGAATATCTTCGTATATAGCTTCAATGGCCTTTGAAATTTTCGAGATGTCCCAAGTATAGATCAAAACGGGATAGTCCGCCGCCGCGTGCCAATGGGGTAGTTTTAGGTTTAGGTACCAGTAATCCTCGTTTTTGGAAGCTATAAAATTCAGATTGCCGCTAAAGATGGGTACTAAGCGTTGTTTGGGATCGGTGATATTGATCTTTAGTTTGGGCAGGTAATCGAAGGCCTCCAAAATATAGAGATAGGTAGACCCGTTGAGCCAATGGGTCATGTCGAATATATCTGCGGAAAGGTACGAGCAGACAATGTTCTGATAGCTTCTGTCGCCTTGGATGTCGGTATGGAACCGAGACATACTTTCCAACTGTTCTTGCTCGGCGTCTTTCAATGGGAATAGCAAATCTTGCCGGGAGCCAAAGTGGACTTCTGTCAAGCCGGCCGATTCCAGCATAGCGATGATATCCTTGAGCTCCCCTGGGGATGTTACGCCTCCTTTGATCAATATGCGGTACAGATCGTCGTTCATTGGTATCGCTTTTGGTATTTATTTAACTGACCAATTGTTTTTCCAGTATAGCTTTGACCTCCGGCTTGCAACTGCCGCATCCGAGTCCGGCCCCTGTCTCGGAGCAGAGCTTGGCGAAATCGGAACACCCGTTGGCAATGGCATCGACAACGTTGCCTTCGCCCACCTGGCTGCACGAGCAGACTAGCTTGCCTTTTAGCGGTACTGAATTGGAGGTTCCCCGCAACAGTTCGTTCCGTTTTTCGGAAAGTTCTATCTCTTCCTCTATTAGCCTTTTGAATTCCGCAAACTCGTTTTTATCACCGATCAGAATGGCGCCTTTTAAGGTATCGTCCTTAACGATGCATTTTTTATAAAAGCGTTGGCTTACGTCCATCAAAATAATTTCTTCATAACTGGAGTCGTC
>NZ_JBGTHY010000094.1:0-3083 GCF_041745955.1 Pricia sp. | reverse complement strand
AAATATCCAAAACATCGTCCCGTCTTTCGTTACGCCGGTTTTCGGCGAACATAGGGTAGACACCTACCCTACCATCCTCATGAAAGGAGATCCAATTATTTGGGAAAATGGAATCGGGGGTATCCGGATTTTTGGTATCCTCTATTACGATAACATGTACGCCCCTATCCCGTAAAACGATGACAAAGGCGTCGAACTCTTGCTGTGCCCTCGTATTTATGGCAGAATTCTTTACATCGATATCTTCCTGAAAATAATTGTTTACCGCGGTCTGCTCATTCATTCGAAAACTGACCGGGCGGATCATTAGTATGGTGTTGGTGCTTTGCATGTTGTTATTCTCTTATTAAAGGCAAGGTACTACAGCGTAACAAGCCCTCTTGTTTGGCAATCTCGGCATAGGGAATTTCCTCTACCGTAAACCCTTGCTTTCGCAGCCAGTCATTGAGGCGGGTAAAATGGCGCTCGGAAACCACCACTTCGGGCGATATGGAAAAAACATTGCTGAACATGCGGTACATTTCCTCTTTGGTAATCTCGAAGATATTTTCCTCTCCAAAAAAATCTACCAACCATTGGTATTCCTCTTCGACCAGAAACCCGTTTTTGTGCAGTATCGCTTTACCCATTCCCAAAGGCTGAAAACAACAATCGAGATGTAGGGCGTTCTGTATAGCCTCGGTATTCGATTTTCGGAGTTCGAAGGATTTTATGATCTTATCCGGAAATTGCGCTGCAATATAATCCACTGCC
Organism: Pricia sp.; assembly: GCF_041745955.1. Taxonomy (NCBI): domain Bacteria; kingdom Pseudomonadati; phylum Bacteroidota; class Flavobacteriia; order Flavobacteriales; family Flavobacteriaceae; genus Pricia; species Pricia sp. Next base: position 2,330 of record NZ_JBGTHY010000094.1, on the reverse strand, counting down.
GCCTTGTTGGTCCGCGCCGTGATGTAATCTGCATAGTCATTCGCCGTGTATGTACCCATAAAAATATGGTCTTGCCAGGGCATCACATCCCCACCTTCAACGTGAACCTCTTGCGGGGGTTGGAGGATGTTTCCGTTCTCGATTTTGTCCAAAACGTGTAAAATAGCTTCGACCTCCTTCTCCCTTTCGGGCAGAATGTTGGCTTTTATAAGCTTATCCCCGATAACAAAAGCGATATCACGGGAAAAGATCTGATTGCAATCCTCCAGCACTTCCGGACGGTATACCTTAACACCGTACTTGGCAAAGACCCGGGCAAAGGCATCCATTTCAAGTATCATATCGGATTCCTTGGGATAGGTGCCCGCCAAAATATGTTCCAGGGATTTCGGGTCATACGCCTGATCGGGTGTCGGAACGGGACCGGGACTTTCGGCCGTACCCAAAACCACCGCTTTTAACGGTGAAATCTCGTCATTTATATTCAATCGAAGCATCTTTGGAAAAGTTTAGGTAAAGATAAGCAGATGGAACGATTAAAAAGACCTGTCAGGTTTTAGAAACCTGACAGGTCTGGCTATTCTTTTGTATGGCCATCGTCGGTCATACCTATCTCTTATCCAGTTCGACAAAAGGTCTTTTCGTCTCACCGATATATACCTGTCTCGGTCGGCCTATAGGCTCGCCGCGCAATCGCATTTCACGCCATTGGGCGATCCATCCGGGTAGGCGGCCCAGAGCGAACATTACAGTGAACATTTCGGTGGGTATGCCCAATGCCCTATAAATTATTCCGGAGTAGAAATCGACGTTGGGATATAGTTTTCTATCCACGAAATATTGGTCTTCCAAAGCTTCCTTTTCAAGGCCTTTGGCGATATCCAGGATAGGGTCGTCGATACCCAGATCCGCCAGCACGTCGTCAGCAGCTTTTTTAATTATTTTTGCCCGGGGATCGAAGTTCTTATATACCCTGTGGCCAAAGCCCATCAGCCTAAAGGGATCGTTCTTATCCTTGGCCTTGGCCATATATTTTTTGGTGTCGCCGCCATCTTTTTCGATCGCTTCCAGCATTTCAAGTACCGCTTGGTTCGCACCACCGTGCAAAGGTCCCCATAGTGCCGATATTCCCGCGGAAAGGGAGGCGAAAAGACCTGCATGTGAAGAACCGACAATCCGTACCGTGGACGTCGAGCAGTTCTGTTCGTGATCGGCGTGTAGAATCAACAGTTTATCCAAAGCCTCTATGACCACCTCGTTCTTATTATAGGATTTGCTCGGCCTCTTGAACATCATCTTGTGGATATTCTCCACATAGCCCAAATCGTCATCGCCATAATCCAAAGGTAGTCCCTTTTTCTTTCTCAGGGTCCAAGCTACCAACACCGGGAACTTTGCCAAAATACGAACGATGGCGTGGTACATTTCCTTCTCCGAAGAAACATCGACGGTAGACGGGTTGAAGGCTATCAATGCACTTGTCAGCGAAGAAAGAACGCCCATTGGATGCGCCGATTTCGGGAATCCGTCCAAAATCTTCTTCATTTCTTCATCGACGTGCGACTCGTCGGTAATGTCCTTATGAAATTTGGCCAATTCCTGCTTGTTAGGCAATTCCCCAAAAATCAATAAATAAGCCACTTCCAAAAAATCGGCCTTTTCCGCCAGTTCTTCGATACTATACCCCCGATAGCTAAGGATTCCCTTTTCACCATCAAGAAAGGTAATAGCGCTTTCACAGGAACCCGTATTCTTATAACCGGGATCCAAAGTGATAAGTCCCCCTGTAACAGAACGCAAGGTTTTTATATCGACGGCGAACTCGTCTTCGGTACCTTTTATGACCGGAAATTCATATTTCTTACCGTTGTATTCTAAAGTAGCTTTATCTGACATGTAGTGTAGTGATTTTTAGGGTAATTATAAATTTAAGAAAAACCATACTTCTCAACTATTAGGCTTTCCCATTTAGGCAAGTTTTAACAAGCTATTTCTTAAAGAAAAAGCTGCCGGAAACTATTTCACAGAAGATATAGTTTTTCGTAGTATTCATCAAGGGATTTATCCCAAGTGAACCGCATTTTTTTGGCTGCGGCCTGTATTTTTTTCCATTTCGGCTTGTCGTTTTGCCATATATCAAGTGCCTCATCGAATCGAACCACCATATCTTCAAGCTTGGCCTCAAAAGTATCACCATCAAAGGCAAATCCTGTTTTCATATGCTCCACTGTATCTTTGAGTCCGCCTGTATGGTGTACGAGACAGGGGTTACCGTTTCGCATGGCCAACATTTGACTGATACCACAAGGTTCGAAAAGGCTGGGCATAAA
>NZ_JBGTHY010000093.1:0-9694 GCF_041745955.1 Pricia sp. | reverse complement strand
AAATTAAATCCCGATATCGTGGTTTTTGACCGTTTCCTGACCGAAGAACAGTTCGGCTGGCGGGTAGCGGAATTCGTTCCCAAAGCCCTACGTATATTAGATACGGAAGATTTGCATTCGCTCCGAAACACAAGACAGATTTTGTTTAAAGCGGACATGCCCTTTTCGATCGACGCCTGGCTGCAAAACGATACCACAAAACGTGAAATCGCAAGTATCTATCGCTGCGACCTTTCCCTCATCATATCGAGTTACGAGATGCAATTGTTGACCGAAACCTTAAAAATAGATGAAGACCTGCTCCTGCATCTCCCTTTCATGTTGGAGGCTTTGGATGAAAAAACGGTTAACGAGTGGCCGTCTTTTGAAGCCAGAAAGGATTTTATCTGCATCGGTAATGGAAAGCATTCCCCCAATATCGATGCCATCCTATGGTTGAAAAAGGAAATCTGGCCACGGATACGAAAAAAGCTCCCGGACGCCAATCTCCATATTTACGGTGCCTATCTTCCTGAACATATCCAACACATGGATAATCCCAAAGAAGGATTTAAAATTATGGGCTGGGCTGAAAATGCGAAAGCTGTTTTGCGACAAGCTAGGGTAGGAGTGGCGCCGCTGCGTTTCGGGGCGGGAATCAAAGGGAAATTGGTCGATGCGATGCAAGCGGGTATTCCTACGATAACCACATCCATAGGTGCCGAGGGCATGCATGCGGATTATCCCTGGAATGGACATGTAGCGGATACAGCCGAAGCGTTTGCCGATGCTGCTGCCCGATTGTATCAAAATCCAAAGGAATGGCATTCGGCACAGCAGTGCGGAATTGTTATTGTCAATGCGCTCTATAAAAAAGAAATTTTGGGTCAAAAACTTGCGGATACCGTTGCAAAAATCAAAAATAACCTACAAAATCATCGCAACCGAAATTTCATCGGTAGCATGCTGATGTATCATGCCTTGGCCAGTACCAAATATATGGCCAAATGGATCGCCGTCAAAAATCAGGATAGATCATAAGGTATAGTCAAAAAAAATAGTGTATTGCATATACCTTATTTTATATTGAAAATGCAATATTATGAAAAAAAAGTATACGAAAAATACTGTGGCCAACAAGGCCAACGAAGAAACGATTAGAATATTACGACATAATAAAATTGTTGCCGAGGTACCTGTGACGGGCAATAGTTTCTATTTTCTAAATGGCAAATTAAAAAATAAGTCCGCTGTACCCGCTCTTTTTTATAATGATATCCTGCCTTTGATCGATTTTTTGGGGTTCCGTCAAAAAGATCTTGCCGATTTTTTGCACGTCGATGCCTCTACGATAACCCGATGGAAAAAAAATGAAACTGAAATCGGTGTCCTGCGCACGAAAATTATCCTAGATATCGATGAGATTATCGCAAAGGGCATCCGTATTTTTGATGGTGAGGCCGATTTTAAAGATTGGTTGGCAGCCTCAAACTATGCCCTTGGCGATAAAAGACCGATCGAGCTGTTGAAAGACCCTTACGGTACCGAATCGGTCGATGAGGCCCTAGAGGCGATTTCTTGGGGGGCATATCTATAAAGATGCGTTATTATAGGGTTTATGAGGCTTTGATGGGCCGACATCCTTTGGGTTTCGGACCGAAAGGAGGCCGATGGAACGATACAAACGTTCCCTTGATCTATTGTAGCAGCACACGCAGCTTGGCCTTGTTCGAAATCTATTGTATTATGGGGAGGCAAGCCGCCAAGGGGAATTTCGTATTGGCCGAACTGAATTTGGACGGCGATATCCCTACGCTGGAAAAAAACGACCTGCCGGTGGACTGGATAAGGAGGCCACATTCGAGAGCCACAAAAGAGTTCGGGACCAATTGGGCGAAAATGCGTCCATCGCTGTATATAAAGGTGCCGTCGGCAAGAATGCCGTTGTCAAGCTTCCCTGAAGAGCATAACCTACTGATAAATCCGTTTCATATGGATTTTTTAAAATCCGTGGAGGATGTGGGAATCGAAACCATAAATTTCGAGATAAACAATCGCTAAGAGTCCGTTGAATATTTTAACTCAGTACATTTTGAACCCAACAAAACCATACCTATGAAAAAGAGGAGCCCAAACCTGATCGGTATTTACTTTAACGTTTTCAGATCTTTATAGTGTATGTAGACGATACCCTGTTTTAAAATTTGTTTTGGGGATTGGTTATTCCTAGGAATTCCATCAATATGCGTTACTTTGTAGGACAGTAAAAAATACACCATGCAAAAACCCGATTGGAAAACCGCCAAGGATTTCGAGGATATCACCTATAAAAAAAGTAACGGCGTGGCCCGTATCGCCTTTAACCGGCCCAATGTTCGCAATGCATTTCGGCCAAAGACGACCAGTGAGCTTTATCAGGCTTTTTACGATGCACAAGAAGATACGTCGATCGGTGTCGTTCTTCTTTCCGCGGAAGGGCCATCGTCTAAAGACGGCATTTATTCCTTTTGCAGCGGGGGCGACCAAAAGGCCAGGGGAGCGCAGGGCTATGTCGGGGAGGATGGCCAGCACCGCCTGAACATTCTCGAGGTACAGCGCCAGATCCGATTTATGCCCAAAGTGGTGATTGCCGTAGTCCCCGGTTGGGCTGTCGGCGGCGGACATAGCCTGCACGTCATCTGTGATATGACCTTGGCCAGTAAGGAGCATGCCATCTTCAAACAGACCGATGCCGACGTCACCAGTTTTGACGGGGGCTACGGATCTGCCTATCTCGCCAAAATGGTGGGACAGAAAAAAGCCCGTGAAATTTTCTTTTTGGGAAGGAATTACTCCGCCCGGGAAGCCTATGAAATGGGGATGGTAAATGCTGTAATTCCCCATGAAGAACTAGAGGACACCGCCTACCAATGGGCGCAAGAAGTGTTGGGAAAATCCCCCACCTCGATAAAAATGCTAAAGTTCGCAATGAACCTGACGGATGACGGTATGGTAGGGCAACAGGTGTTTGCCGGGGAAGCGACGCGATTGGCCTATGGAACGGAAGAAGCCAAGGAAGGACGAAATGCCTTTTTGGAGAAGCGGAAGCCGGTTTTTGGGAAAAATAAGTGGTTGCCTTAAAAGATATCAAATGTCAAGTGCTAAGGTCAACTTATCTTGAAGATTTTGGAGTTTGCTATCTGAAATAGTCGAAAGAAATTCCCACCAAATTTTATTCTGAGCATTTCGACTGCCCTCAATATAAACTTCGCCGAAGGGTGGGAATAAAAAATTAAACCTTCTCAATACCAAAAAGAGCCCCTCCGTTAGGAAATGGCTCTTTTTGAGTTAAAATCTATTGAATTTCTGCTATAGTATCGATTTTATAACATCCCTCAAAAAACCGTTGATATCAAATTCAGGCTCTTCCGCCAGTCCCGTTCTGACGACTACCAGATTTTTGGAAGGAATGATAAACACGCGCTGCCCCTGATAGCCGTTGAGGGAATACATATCTTTGGGCACGTCGGGATACTTTCCACCGGCATTCAGCCAAAAGTGGGCGCCGTAATCGCCGTCGGAATGGGCCGTGGGTAGGGTGATGTAGTCTATCCATTTTTGATCGAATAGCTGTTCGCCTTTCCAAATGCCTTTGTTGAGGTGAAGTAATCCGAATTTAGCCCAATCGCGGGTAGTGGCCCATCCGTAGGAAGAGGCTACGAAATTACCTTCCATATCGGTTTCTATGAGCATGGAATGCATCCCGATTTTGTCTATGAGGGCAACGTAGGGAAAATCGATGTATTCATGGTGGGTTTTAAACTGTTTCCTTAAAATACCCGATAGCAGATTGGACGTGCCGGAGGAATAGTTCCAAACCTTGGTCGGTGGGGCGACGGCTTCGTTGCTGGCCTGCGCCAAAGTCATATCGGAGTCGAGGAACAACATCTTGGTAACGTCGGAAATCGAGGTGTAGTCCTCATCCCAGGCGAGTCCGCTTTGCATGCGCAGCAGGTGGTTCAGGGTGATGTCTTGTCGGTCATCGTTTTGCCAAGCGGGTACGGGGGCTGGTTCGTCGAGGTCTATTTTGCCCTGATATTCCAGAATTCCGAATAGGGTTCCCAATATGCTTTTGGTCATGCTCCAGCCGAGTACCGGGGTATCTTTGTGAAAGCCCTTGATATATTTTTCGGCGATGATTTGATTTTTATAGGTGACGAGAACCGTCCGTGTTTTTTGGCTTTCAGGATTTGCGAAAGCGTCTTCCACGGCTTTGTCCAGCCGCTGATAATCTATATTGGCGAAGGTGGTGTCTTTGGTCCCCTTATTTCCGTAGGGAAAAGGCAGGTCGTTTTTTAGGGTGGTACGATGTGGTTTGGGAATAACGGTATTCGCGTCGTATTTGTCGTTGACCAGCACGCAGCCGAGTCCGTCACGGCAGATGGATTTTCGTTCCATCAACCCGAATACCGAGGCGGTGGCCTGCTTTTTGGAAGCATCCACCTCAACATCCGCCAGTTTGATCAATGGAACGTCGTTGTCGTTCAGAGTGACGGATTCGGGACTTCTATCTGTAAGAAAGACGGTAGAGGCCATGTTTTTGGAAGCATATCCAGAAATAATATTGAGTTTGGGATAGTTAAAATAGGCCACCACTACGAGGATGACCAAAGCGATTAGAAATACTCTTTTAAATAATTTCATGGTTAGCCGTTAGAAGGATTCATACCAAAAATAAGCCAATCCATCCTTTAAAATAGGAAGTTATAAAAAAAGGGTAACGCGATCAAATCCGAGGGCAAGAAAAAAATACCGATATTGTAGTCCGAAAAGCCCGTTCAAATTCGAAAAATGATCCGTATTTATCCCCTTTTTATCCTTTTTCCGCTTCTGTTCGTTTCGTGTGCGGAGGAAAAAAAGTATATCTGGAAGTCCAGGGTAGTGAAAGTTTCCGCCTATAATTCCACTATCGCACAAACGGACGGACTTCCCACTTTGGCGGCTTGGAGCGACACACTGGTGCCCGGAATGAAGGCTATCGCTGTATCGCGAGATCTTATTGCCCTCGGGCTCGACCACAACACCCCAGTGAAAATAGAAGGTCTCGATGGTGTGTTTTTGGTCAAGGATAAAATGGCCAGCCGAATGAGGAACAAAATAGACATTTACATGGGTAATGATATTGAAAAAGCAAGGGAGTGGGGGACCAAAACACTGAAAATCCAATTTCGAATCCAAAAGGATACTACAAAAACTACCGAAACTACCGAATGACTATGAAGAAATTTTTGTTGCCCATACTGTTTTTGCTACTTCATCTGGGTTGTAAATCGCAAGTGGAAATTATCGACAAACCCATAATTTTCGATGAATCCCGTAAAGAACTTACCCTGGACTATCTCGAAGACCATTATGGACTACAACAGGATACCCCGACCATCGACCCGAAAATGATAGTGCTGCACTGGACGGCCATTCCCACCTTCGAAGGCTCTTTCGATGCGTTCAAAGACGTAAAATTGCCCAGCTGGCGGCCGGATTTAGAGAACGCAAGTGCCCTTAATGTATCCTCCCACTTTTTAGTTGATCAAGACGGTACCATTTACCGCCTAATGCCCGAAACTATTATGGCTAGGCACGTCATCGGACTCAACCATGCCGCTATTGGCGTGGAGAACGTCGGTGGCAACGAAGGCAAGCCCCTGACCGAGGCCCAACTCAAATCGAATATCGCATTGGTGGAATACCTGGTCCATACATACAACATCGAATATTTGATCGGTCATTACGAATACACGAATTTCGAGAACCATCCGCTGTGGTTGGAAAAAGACGATGGCTACCGGACGAAAAAAACAGATCCGGGACAAGATTTTATGCGGAAAGTCCGTCAAGCGACCGCAAAGCTTAATTTTAAAGAGAATCCGTAATTTTAAGGAGAATCCGTAATCCACCTATTGTCCCTGTCATATGCGGCCTCACAACGAAAAAGAAGAACTTTCAAAGCCTTACCATTAAAATCCACACCAATTTTCAAATCCATACCCATCAAAATCGATCCTGAATGAACCTAAAATTTATCTTTTTAGCACTATTAGCCACTACTTTCTGCAATGCCCAAGAAAACGACATCACCGAATCCCTCTACGGAACCTACGAAAAGTATCTCGAACCTTCCCTTGAAAAACGACGTATCAAGCACCATGATCTGCAACCTTTAATCGACGAGTACCGGAAAAATCCCAAATTTATGGTCCAGACCGTGGGCGAATCCATAGAAGGGAGAAATCTCTCACTCATTAGTATAGGCTCGGGAAAGACCGATGTCTTTCTCTGGTCGCAGATGCACGGCGACGAACCGACGGCCACCCAGGCCATCTTCGATATCCTTAATTTTTTGGATGGTGAGGATTTTGCGGCCGAAAAACAGGCCATCCTAAAAAGCTGTACCCTTCATTTTCTTCCCATGCTGAATCCCGATGGGGCAGAGGTGTTCCAACGCAGAAACCGTCTGGGCATTGATATTAATCGGGATGCACTTCAACTGCAATCCCCAGAAAGCCGAACGCTCAAAAAAGTACGGGACAGCCTCGATGCGGATTTCGGTTTCAACCTACACGACCAAAGTACCTATTACAATGCGGAGCGTACGGAAAAACCGGCCACGATATCCTATTTAGCACCGGCCTATAACTATGAAAAGGAGGTTAACGATGTTCGTGCGAATGCCATGAAGGTCATCGTTTTCATGAACGGAATCATCCAAAAATATGCACCGGGGCAAGTGGGCCGGTACAACGATGATTTTGAGCCGCGGGCATTTGGGGATAATATCCAGAGGTGGGGTACGAGTGCTATTTTGATTGAATCCGGCGGTTATCCAGAGGATGTGGAAAAACAGGAAATCCGAAAACTGAACTATGTTTCCATACTGTCCGCCATTTATACTATTGCCGAAGGAAGCTACAAGGACATTCCTTTGGAAGATTATGGGAAAATCCCTGAAAATGACCGGAAACTCTTCGACCTGAAAATCGAGAACGCCACATATTCCCTACTCGGTAACGATTATGTCATCGATATCGGTATGAATCGTTTGGAAGTCGACAACGAAAATCATGATGATTTTTGGTATAGCAGTCGCATTCTCGATCAAGGCGATCTTTCTACCTACTACGGGTATGAAACCTTCAACGCATCCGGCTACACTATAGTTCCGGGCAAAGTGTATCCGGAAACTTTAAAATCGGTGGACGTTCTGGGAAGGCTTAAAATCGAATCCCTTTTAAAATCCGGACATACCTATATCCGCGTAGAAAATATTCCCAAGGATATGCTGAATTCGCCGTTTCCGATTCATATCATCGGAAAAAAACACGAAGTTCCCGAGTTCAATATCGAAGTGGGCATTAACCCAACTTTCCTTCTAGAAAAAAATGGGAAGATCGAATATGCCGTAGTAAACGGATTCCTCATCGATGTCAATAAGGGAGCAACGGGCTTTGGCAATGCAATGATTTATAGGTGATTACAATTATTAGATTATAGAATTTATCCGTTATTTGGTTTCGATGTTATGGGAGCACCCAGCCCTGTTAAATCTTACCCAAAAGCCTTCTTTCTCATATTTCTAAAGCTAACTTAGCGTTATAAAAATTGTTTTCTTTATCCAACAGGAATCCGTAATTTTGCAAAATGTTTTTTAAAATACAGAGAATCGTCCCCGTATTGCTTTTAATCGGCACGTTGCATTCGTGCAGCGAATATCAGAAAGTACTGAAAAACGAGGATGTTAAGGCCAAATACGATTTAGCCCAGAAGTTTTACGAAGAGGGCGATATGAAACGGGCCAATCGGTTATTCGAGCAGATTGCCCCGAAATATGTCGGTAAACCGCAGGGAGAACGAGTAATGTTCTTCTTTGCGGATACGTATTTCCAGCGAGGGGATTTTAATATGGCGGGCTATCAGTTCGAACGGTTCGTCAAATCGTACCCGAAAAGTGAAAAAGTGGCGGAGGCATCCTTTTATGGGGCAAAAAGCTATTTCGAACTATCACCCCGATATTCGCTCGATCAGACCGATACCGATAAAGCTTTGATCAAATTGCAGAGTTTTATCAATATGTATCCCGATTCCGAATATTTTGCCGAGGCCAACGAGATGGCGAAGGACTTGACCACGAAAAAAGAGAAAAAGGCCTACGAAATCGGCAAACAATACAATAAGTTAGGGGAATTCGATTTTACGTTCCTGAATCCTGCCATCAGTGCCTTTGATAATTTTATTTCGGATTTCCCGGGATCGATCTACCGCGAGGATGCCATGTACTACCGTTTCGAATCGGCTACACAATTCGCGCTGAACAGTTTTGACCGGCTAAAACCGGAAAGGGTAAAAGAGGCCCAAGCGGACTATAATGCGCTGAAAAAACAGTTTCCTGAAACCAAGTACGCCGAAAGGGCGGAGAAATTATTGAATAAACTCACTTCGGATCAACAGGAGTTTATACAAGAAAAAGAAGCTAAATAAATTGATTTTAAAAATGGATATGAACGACCTGAAAAATTCAAAAGCTGCCGTTAGCACAAAAACGATCAATAAGAACGAATTCGACAAAAAAACGGATAATATATATGAAGCCATTTCCATAACGGCCAAACGTGCCGTACAGATCAATTCCGAAATCAAAAAGGAGTTGTTGGAGAAATTGGAGGAGTTCGCTACGTACAGTGATAGCCTGGAAGAAGTCTTTGAGAACAAAGAGCAGATAGAAGTTTCAAAATTCTACGAAAAACTACCGAAACCACATGCCTTGGCCGTTGAAGAATGGTTAAAGGATAAGATTTATTTTAGGAATACGGAGAAGGAGGAGTAGTGTTCAATGCACAGTGTTCTGAAAGCAGCACTCAATAGCTGAGTTCAAGATATAAAATTCGTGCGACTCGTCTTTGGCTTTTGGGCAGTCTGTTCAAACTCTCATTAATTTTTAGTATATGCTCACCGGCAAGAACATCCTTTTAGGCATAACTGGAGGCATTGCGGCCTATAAAACTACATTTCTTGTCCGTTTATTGATAAAAGCCGGTGCCGATGTCAAGGTCATCTTGACGGAGAGCGCCGGCGATTTCGTTTCCCCCCTTACCTTGGCGACCCTTTCCAAGAACCCCGTTTTATCCGCTTTCGTAAGCCAAGAAGCTGGAAGTACGGATTGGAACAATCATGTAGAATTGGGCCTGTGGGGCGACCTTATGTTGATTGCGCCCGCTACCGCCAATTCCTTGTCCAAAATGGCGAACGGCACCTGCGACAATTTGTTGCTAGCTACTTACCTTTCCGCAAAATGCCCCGTTTTCTTTGCACCCGCGATGGATTTGGACATGTACAGGCATCCCTCGTCGAAAGCATCCTTCGAAAAACTAAAATCCTACGGTAATGTGATGATTCCCGCTACTTCGGGTGAACTGGCCAGTGGACTGCACGGTGAGGGCAGAATGGCGGAACCGGAAGATATGGTGGCATTTATACAGGATTATCTTTCGAAAGGATTGCCATTATCCGGTAAAAAAGTACTGATAACGACCGGACCCACGTATGAAGCGATCGACCCTGTCCGGTTTATCGGAAACCACTCCTCCGGGCGCATGGGCTTTGAGCTGGCGAAGGTAGCAGCGAACCTAGGGGCCAATGTGATATTGGTTTCCGGACCTTCGCATTGTAAGGCGTCCCATGAATC
>NZ_JBGTHY010000092.1:0-3869 GCF_041745955.1 Pricia sp. | reverse complement strand
TTTTTCGGCGATTTCGGCACCGCTCATACCATTTTGAAGGTGCACTTTCGAATAGTGCTTGAATTTACTTTTGAGTTTACGGCTTACCAGCCAGCTGACCAGGGCGATGGCGCCGATCATAATATAATATCCCATCATAACTTTAATGTTTTTATTTGTTCACTTGTTTTCGTGTTAAAGATAAGCAGATTCCCTTTTATGCGGGAACGACTTATCAATACTTTAGCAAAAACCTCGCCATTTGGTACAACGGACAAAATGGCGTTTCATTGTGTGTAGTTCAAGCGACTCGCAATGATGTTACCCTACAATATTCACAATTTTCCCCGGCACCACAATCACTTTTTTAGGCGTTCTACCATCTAACTGTTGCTGGGTTTTTTCATGGGCCATTACCGCTTCCTCGATTTGCCGCTTGTCCAGTTCCAAAGGAAGCTCCATCGTAAATCGTGTTTTGCCGTTAAAGGATATGGGGTACTCTTTGCTGCTCTCCACCAAATATTTCTCCTCGAATTTCGGGAAGGGTGCGGTAGCTATCGATTCGGAATGGCCGAGTTTTTCCCAGAGCTCTTCGGCGATATGCGGGGCGTAGGGGGAAACCAGAATGGCCAGAGGTTCTAAAATTTCCCAGCTTGAACATTTTTGGGCGGTCAGTTCGTTGACGCAGATCATAAAAGTGGATACCGAGGTGTTGAAACTGAAGTTTTCGATGTCTTCTTCTACTTTTTTGATGGTTTTGTGCAGGGTTTTCAGGCTTTCGGCTGAAGGTTCATTGATTTCCGTCTGTTCTCTTCCTTGCTCTTTCTTATGCGCTTCGGAGGTCATAGAGGGAGAGTTCCCTTTCTCCGATTCTTCGGTTGGAAGCGTAGTTGGTCCAGTCACTTTAAACTCATTATTCAGGCCGGAGTGATAGAGTTTCCATAGCTTTTTTAGGAAACTGTGTACGCCAGTAATGCCAGCGGTATTCCAAGGTTTGGATTGCTCTAGCGGGCCGAGGAACATTTCGTACATACGAAGGCTGTCGGCGCCGTATTCTTTCACAATATCATCGGGATTGACGACGTTGTATTTGGATTTGGACATTTTTTCGACTTCGCGGGAGACGATAAAGCCCCCTCCCCGGCCCTCCGCGGGGGGGAGGGAGTTCCCATGGTAGATTTCACCGTCTTCTAAAATAAAAATGGCATCTTGATATTCTGGTCGCCAGTTTTTGAAAGCTTGAATATCTAATTCATTCGATGAGTTTATTAGTGAAATATCTGCATGGATTGGATTATAAAAATCTTCACTTTCCAGTTCAAATCGAACATCCATATTTGGGAGCTTTTCCAAAATTATACCTTTCATCCCTGTCGCAAACCCATCTAAGCTTTCTCTAAGTTTTTGGAATTCCTTCGGACCTTCAGATTCTTCAAGAGCATTTTTAATGCCGAAGGAGACAAATATCTGTTTTGTAGAAACTATTTCTGAAAAAACAGCTTCTACTTCCTTGTTTGAATATGTGCTATCTAAGATGTAGAATTCGTATTTTAATCTCAGTAGAAAAGCACTAGTCCCAGTAATCATACCCTGATTGATCAACTTTTTCGCATACTCATCCACAGGTACCAAACCTTTATCGAACATAAACTTCTGCCAAAAACGACTGTACAGCAAATGTCCCGTGGCATGCTCGCTGCCGCCGATATACAAGTCCACATCCTGCCAATAGTTGATGGCTTCCTGGGAGAAGATCTCATCGTCGTTGTGCGGATCCATATAGCGGTTGAAATATTGGGAGCTGCCTGCCCAACCGGGCATGGTGTTTAATTCCAGAGGGTATACACCGTTGCTGACAGTTTGCCCCTCGACTGTACTTCGACTGCGCTCACCAGAACCGTTCGGGATGACATTCCCGTTTGAAACTACCCTATTTTCATTCGAAACCACCTCGTTCCTATTCGTGTCCCATGACCACTCGGTGGCGTTGCCCAAAGGCGGTTCGCCGGTTTCGGTGGGGAGGTACTTTTCGACTTCCGGAAGTTTGATGGGCAAATGTTCGTCTGCAATCATTTGTGGCATTCCGTCGACATAATACACTGGGAAAGGCTCGCCCCAATACCGCTGACGGCTGAAAACGGCATCCCGCAGCCGGTAATTTATTCTCCCTTCGCCTTGCCCTAACGTTTCAAGTTCGGCGATTGCCTTTTTGACCGCTTTCTTATAGGGTAATCCGTTTAAAAAATCGGAATTCGCGATAACAGTCTTTTCCTTATCCGCAAAAGCTTCTTCCGAAATATCGATACCCTCGAAAATATTGGGGATATCGATACCGAAGTGCTTCGCAAAGTCATAATCCCGCTGATCGCCGCACGGTACTGACATAACCGCTCCTGTACCATAACCGGCCAAAACATAGTCCCCGATCCAGATCGGAATAGGTTCTTTCGTGAACGGATGTTCGGCATACGCCCCCGTGAACGCCCCTGTAATGGTCTTGACATCTGCCATACGATCCCGTTCTGAGCGTTTGGCGGTTGCCTCGATATAGGTCTCGACTTCGGCCTTATGCTCAGTAGTCGTTATTTTGGATACCTGTTCGTGTTCAGGCGCCAAGGTCATGAACGAAACGCCGAAGATAGTGTCGGGTCTGGTTGTGAAAACTTCAATCGCAAGATCCGCTTTCAAGCGTGTTTCGAAGCTTTCCCCGTAATTTAATGGCGATTCATCAGGAAAAGAACCCATACCCTGTGGTGAACGAGTTTTGCCACCAGCGGAGGGAACCCAGGGGAGGACTCGGAAGCTTACACTCGCCCCCTCACTCCTCCCGATCCAATTCCGCTGCGAATCTTTCAAAGGCTGAGGCCAGTCGATTTTCTCGAGCCCGTCCAGAAGACGCTGGGCGTAGGCGGTGATGCGCATCATCCACTGGGTCATCTTTTTACGAACAACAGGATGGCCGCCGCGTTCGGATACGCCGTTAACGATCTCGTCGTTGGCGAGCACGGTCCCTAATGCCGGACACCAATTGACATCGGCATCGGCGAGATAGGTAAGGCGGTATTTAAGAAGTTTTTCCTGTTTTTCCTTGGATGAAAAGGCACCCCATTCCTCCGCAGAAAAGTTGGGAGTATCATCATCGCAAACGGCGTTTACATTGGCATTTCCATCCTTTTCAAAAATAGGGACCAAGTCTTCGATAGGCTCCGCCTTGTCAGAATCTGAATTGTACCACGAATTGAAAAGTTGGATGAAGATCCACTGCGTCCATTTGTAATACTTGGGATCTGAAGTACGGATTTCACGGCTCCAATCGAACGAAAATCCCAATTGATCCAACTGCCGACGATATCCCTTTATGATGTTATCGTGATAATTCCCATCCTTGATAGTGACAATTCTACTCGTATCAACTAAAGCTTCATTTTCGATACTCCCATCTTCGTTGACGTATTTGGATAAAATGTTCCCTTCACGATCCAAGCATCCTTCTATGTTTATTTCTGTTGTATTTTTTGGATGTTGCCCGGTCTGAATGGCGTACTGTTCGGCGGGCAATCCGAAGGAATCATATCCCATGGGATGCAACACATTAAAGCCCATGTGCCTTTTGTAGCGGGCGTAGATGTCACTGGCGATATATCCTAAAGGATGGCCTACATGAAGTCCCGCCCCGGAAGGATAGGGGAACATATCCAAAACATAGAATTTTTGCTTTTCGGAATTATTTTCCGCTTTAAAAGTGCCAGTCCCGGCCCAAAATTGCTGCCATTTTTTCTCTATGTTACTGAAATCGTACTTCATGGATCTATGTGTCTGCAGACCTACAAGGAACCCTCCCTACGTTCGGGAACATCTTGCAGGTCTAAGGATGTGGGGCAAAAATAAGT
>NZ_JBGTHY010000091.1:0-26292 GCF_041745955.1 Pricia sp. | reverse complement strand
GACTCATCGCTTTCGATTGCAAAATGGGCATTGTGGTCTCTACATCTTTAAGGACCTGATAGGTGTTTGTCGGTTTTTGGTATTCCCTGGGCGTAACGATTTTTCCTGCGACCCTTAAATCCAAAGCTTTCCTGGCTTCTACCCTTACATCGATGTAGCCCGTATATTGCACGTTGCGCAAGGCGTAGATTGTGCAATAAATTTTTGCCTTATCCTTATATTCAAAGGAAGTCGTAAAAGAAGCCTCTTGCATATGCAGGGTCTGTTTCCAGTTGCTGATATTGCTCTCGGTAATTTTTTCTCCGTCGATATACATGTCAAGATTTCCGAAATTCATTCCATGTAGAATTTGGCTTACTTTGAGGTCAGGGTCTACGTCGTAAACATTGTTAAGAACAATATGTTGAATTTGCAACGGTTTGGGCGATGTAAGCATCCCTATTCGACCATTGGAAACAGCGATGCCCGTGTAATCGGAACGGTTCGTGACCTCTATATTCCAACCATCGTTCTGTGCCGTTAAAATGGTGCTCGAGAGTGCGAACAGTATGATGACTATTGTTTTCATTTAGTAGGATTGATTAAGGATACAATGTAATGATATGTATAAGGATGACCTAAATATAGTATCGAAATATTTGATTTAAGATGCTATTCGAAAGGTGCGGAACACCAAAAAAAAATTTAAAAGGCAGCTTTAATATCCATAATGTCCATAGCCGCCGCCATAGCCATTAGGCCTATACACATCGGCGCGCTGCCGGTCTTTCAGCAAAAACGTCTCGGTCACAAATTCGATGACATCTTCGTCGGTGTCGGTATCTTCGATGCGCATGCCGCCGTTTTCGTAGAAAGCTTCGGTCCGCGGGCCTTTATCATCCTCGAAGACCAAAAGATGCATGTTGAAGTTCTTATCGTAGTCTTCGTTGTTGCGTTTTTTAAAATAATATCCGGTCAATTGTTTATCCTTATACGCCAAGGCTTTTTTGCCAAGAAAAGCAATGGAATCCCTGGTCGCCGAATAGTTGCGACTTGGAAACAGAAGAGCTTCCGCCAAATCTTTCTGTGTTTTAAATTTTTCCGGAAACAATTCCGGTTTTCCGACTTTTTGTAGTTTGTCGAACAGAAGCTGTCGCGAATTGAGATCGGACGCCAAGGCCGTAAGTTTCTTTTGAGGAATAGGTCTGTTGTTTTTTGCCAATAGGGCAATGTAAGTGGTACGGATATCGGGATCTTCGATCAAGGCTACCTTCCCCAAAAATTGCTGTACCCTTTTTTCACCGTTGAACGCGTACAAAAGCGTCACATAATCTTCTAGCACACCCTTATCTTGTGTTGGGGTCCTGGGGCTATAAAAATCCTGCGCATTCGGGGCTACGTCCCTACCCAACTGGCGCTTCAACTGTATCTTGGCGTCGTTCAAAATTTGGGACTTGTGTTTTTTATAAACCTTCGATTTTAATCCGTCCTCGGCCACTAATTTGGCCAGTAGCGAGAAAATCGGGGCCTTGTATTCGCTTATCGTGCTATACTGCAACAATTCGGGAAACAATTTTTTCGCAACCGATAGATTTTCCCGGTACGGGGCGAAGATGTAGCTGATATGAAAGGTGTTCGAAAGCAAGGGCAAGTCGGCCGCCATCAGTTCGAGCAATAGTTCTGCGGACGCTTCGTCCGATTTTTGGGAAATGGCCTGCAATACCATGGCCTGTGCCGTCGAATTGTTATAAGATTCCGCATAGAAATCCCTATAAAATTCGGTGGCATCCACATCTTTTAACTGCCCTAGCTGTAAAATCATGTACGACTGTATCTGGCGTATGGCGGGACTAAACTCATGTTCGGAAATATAGTGTTGCAGCGAATCGACATGCGTTTTATCGAACTTTAGGTAGCGGTGGCCATCGAGTACGATACTGTCGTTTTTACGCAGGGCGGCAAAGAAATCTGGGACTTTATCCTCAAAAATATTCCGGCCGATTGCGGTATCCTTGGGTTTGAAGTTCCCAAAGAATTCGGTGATAAAACGGCTCGGTCTTTCTATGGTGTCCACTACCGCTTTGAGTTCATATAGAAGGCCATCCTTTATAACATTCTTGATTAAAATACCCCGTGTACTCGCAGTATCGATCAGGGTCAATTGCATTTCATGATTGCCTTCGGGTGTTGTCTCGGTTGAATCGCCTATGATTTTGAACTGTTTGTAGGCATACATTTTTTTTCGCAGTGCCCAAGCGGAATCCAAATGGCCGAACATCAGAAAATCATGGGATTTGTTCAGTTCTACGGTAATGGCTTCATCGTTTTTGTTGCGGTAGACCGTTTTTTTATGAAAGGGGTCGTACGATTTCGTTTTAGGCGCACCACTGTAATAGCTGTTACTGCTCTCTACAAACTTCGGGGGCTTGACCGTACTTTTCGTACTGAAGTAAAGGGCAGTATCGACCACCGTTTCATAAGGAACTTCGTATTTCGCCGGTTTTAATTGAAAAGATTCAAAAAATTCATCCGCTTCTTTGCCATATTCCGTCAAGATACCCAAAAGATAATATTCACCCCCGCGGAACGTGGTCATCAAATGCAATCGCTTCCCGGAATCCGTATCGAAAATTGCCGATGAGATCAAACGTTTGCCATCGACATCCCGATATCGGGGTTTCAATTCCAAATCTTGATAGAAGCGTTTTTGAATCTGTTTCAGTTCGAAGGTATCGACCTCGATAAAGCTGAAATCGTTCAAGACGGACTTCCGAAGAAAGTAATAGGATTCCCTTTTTTCATCATATCCCTCGATCCAACGGTCTCCGTTCCGGCTTTGGTTGGTAAAGCTATTTAGGGATGGCATTTCAACCTCGAAATCCCTAAAATCGGAAAAAAGGATCATCTTTTCATCTGTGGGTCTTTTAAAAACCAAACTGTTGAAGATCCTATCGGAATGCTGGGTTACATAATCGCCTTCCCCACCCATTTTGAAGATTACAATTTCCAAAGGTGTTTTAAAAATTTGATAGCGTTGCCGGTCGCCGTTCTTCAATTGGTTCTTGATATCCAATCCCTTTAAACCATCGTTTTCAATATACGTTTTCTCCAAAATTTTTCCGGGGATGTTCTCGAACAACAGCTTATCGATATCCTCTAAAGTATACACCGCATCCTGTTTTAAAAACGAATGGGTGGGAATACGGTTTACGACCACAAAGCTACCATTGGCCAAATCGGGGGAAACATAGGTGGTCTTGCCTAGGTCGGAAACCGGATAGAGTTTGGTAGGAAGATCTATCTTGAAAAATCCATCTTCGGGGCCGTAGGATGCATAATCGTTCTCCCGTTTTTTTTCCTCGAATTGTTGCTTCAGCTCCTTTCCTCTTGCACTTGATTTTGATACCAAGGGCGCTACCGTATAGCCCTTTTCCCGCAAGAGGTCGATGACGCCGTCATCCCCGGGCAAATGGGCGGCCCCGATACCGGCGAACACTTTTCCTTTCCGCATCACGGAATCCAAGCGCTCGGCCATGTTGACATTGCGGATGTGCAGCATGTTTTTCATGTAATGGTCGGTATACATGGCGCGATCGATGGAATCCAATAAAGCGATGTTGCGCTCGCGATAGGCATCCTGCAACAGAAACATTGGGTCGGATTGCTGAATCTTTTTCTGTAGCCATTCATCGGGCCTTTGTTTCATGGCGTTCATACTGGCACGGCCGACCAAAGCAGACGACTCTTCCATATCTTCAAGGGCTACTATAGCCTTGTCGAACTTTTTGCCCGCCTGATAGATGAACATATCCAGATACGTCTCCTCCTCGAAATTTTGGGAGTGTTCGTTGGTGCGGTACAAAATGTTGTTGACGATGCGGTCTTCGTAGGCGAGGTAGGCTCCCAATAGCTCTTTCTTTGGATTTTCGACCTTGAAGGCATTGGCATAAAATCCCTTGGTAACATATCCGCCATAACCAAAGGCGCCGTTGCCCATCGCATCGCTATTTTCGAGCCAAAGACCAGGATCGGATTCGAGGGCCACCATCTCACTTTGATCTAAGGCCTCGTAGAAAACATCGTCCAAACGAAAGGCTATCTTTTTACTTACGTGCATGGTGCCGTAGAGATACGAGGATTTCTCAAGGCCGTTGCCCGAAATTTCCCAGAGCAGGCTATTCTTTTCTTGGGAATATCCTGAAAGGGTAAAAAGACATAATGAAATAATAAGCAAGGGGCGCATGAATATTATTTTTCGCAGTACAAATTTAAGGAAGTATGTATCAAGGCCTATCCCTGATAATCGTTAAATCTGAATACTTTTTATTTGGTATAACGCTTAAATCTGTCCCGTATTTTCTTACTTGCCAATTTTTGTCCCGCCGAAATCGAAACATCCTATGGTTTTATCAAAAAGTATTTGGATGGATATGTAATTAGGATGCCTATCAAGCCTTATTTTTGCAATTGGAAGATGCTATCCAAAAATTGCTATCTATGAAAGGCGTACTGCTCGTAAACCTCGGTTCCCCCGAAAGTCCCACTGCTAAAGATGTCAAACCCTACCTCGATGAATTTTTGATGGACGAACGGGTCATCGATGTCAATAAAGTACTTCGCAATATTCTGGTAAGGGGTATCATTCTGCAGACCCGACCCAAGAAATCGGCGAAAGCCTACGCCAAGATTTGGTGGAACGAAGGCTCTCCGCTGATCGTCTTATCCGAACGTTTTGCCGAGAAACTCAAAAGCCATACCGACATGCCGGTAGCACTTGGCATGCGCTACGGTACAATGACCATAAAAAACGCCATGCAGGAGTTGAAGGATAAAGGCGTCGATGAGGTTTTATTGGTGCCGCTGTACCCACATTATGCCATGTCATCCTATGAAACCGTAGTAGTAAAGACCATGGAGGTGCAAAAGGAGTTATTTCCACAAATGCGGTTGACCACCCTACCGGCTTTTTATCACAATTCCGAGTACATCAAAGCCCTATCCCAAAGTATCACCGATGGATTGAAGGGTTTCGAGTACGATCACATCCTGTTTTCCTATCACGGCATTCCCGAACGGCACATTCGAAAATCGGATCCTACCAACTATCATTGCAAAATTGACGGCAGCTGTTGCAGTATCAATTCCGTGGCGCATAATACCTGCTATCGCCATCAGGTCTACGAGACGACCGAACTGGTAAAAGCGGAACTCGGGTTGGATGAAACCAAGGTCAGTTCGTCGTTTCAATCCCGCTTGGCGGGCGATCCATGGCTGAAGCCCTATACCGATTATGAATTCGAGCGCTTGGCGAAAGAAGGCAAAAAACGGCTTGCGGTAATCACGCCCGCCTTTGTGTCCGATTGTTTGGAGACCTTGGAGGAAATTGCGATGGAAGGTAAACAGCAGTTTACAGAAGCCGGGGGCGAAAGTTATAAGCATATACCCTGTATGAACGATAATGACGCTTGGGTGCGGGTGATGGCCGATTGGGTGAACGCGTGGGAAGCAACCGGGGCATTGCCTATAACCTGTACTTCTTTCTATCCAAAAATTCCGAACTGAAGATCAGCCTCTCCCATTTCGGATTGGACATGCCTATAGTAAAAAAAACCGGTTTTGTTAAGTTCAGGGCGACATCACTCCGTTGGCGCCACGTGCAGCAACTCCATCCCCGTAGAAGACCTGGGCTTGAACCCCGGCCAATCTTGGGCGTTCGAATCTTTGGGAATGTCAAGATATTTGGAGGTATCCTTCCCTTTGAGATGTGAATCGATAAAAGCGGTCACGAAATGCTGGTTTACATTATTGATTTTACGCTGGTCCCAAGTGGCGTCGGCGTAACGGTAGTATTCATCGATATGTAGACCGGGTGCCAAAGCTTCCGCTGGTGGTGGATTCGGGGCTACATTGTGCCTCGCATCTTTATAGGTCAAGAGATAACGGTCAGCGTTGACGGCACCTTCATAAATGGCTTTGATTCCCTTTTCATAGCCCGAGATATCGTCTTGGCTTCCGGCAATGAAAAAAGTGGGCGTTTTCAGCCCCTTTAATCCCTCGGCGTCCCAGACCCCACGCTCCATCCCCCATGGGGCAAAGGCGACTACGGCCTTGATTCTGGGGTCGGATTGCTCCTGATACTCCGCATTGCTCGCGGCCAAAGCTTGAATCGCAGTGCTTCCCTCGGTCATCCCTTTAAAAAATTGCACTAAGCCATCGCTGTACCCTGCACCGGCGACGTTCAACACCCCATAACCGCCCATGGAATAGCCAACGATCGCGGTATTATCCGCATTAATTTTTCCAGATAACATATCCTTACTATCCGATTTTCCCAACCTTTCCATTTCATTGAGCACAAAACGGATATCCTTGGCCCGATTGAGCAAGGTGCTCTGAAAGGCGTTGGCATCCTTGAAGGTTGAATCGGTATGGTCTATGGCGACCACCACATAGCCCTTAGAGGCCATATTTTCGGTCAGATAGGTCATCAGATATCTCGAACCCACATATCCATGGGAAACGATAATCAGGGGAAAAGCTCCTTCCGAAACTTTCGGGGCGGCATCTCGACCGGCCCTGCCCCTGAACGTAAAGGGAATCAATGGGCGTAACGAATCACCGCGGGTTCCCATCACCTCTTCATAGGTTATGGAGGCCTTCATTTCGGAAGTTGCCTCCGCAGGATACCACACTTCAACGGTCAAAGGGCGATCGTACATGGCATCTTTGCCTCCTTTAGAGTTCAAAATGTCCACTTGATCGGGATTGACCAAATCCATCGTCCGCACCCCGACGGTATGGGGACCTCGTTCAGAAAGTTCCGGGGCGTCGGGCAGCATATCGCCGTACAGAAAATCTCGGGTCTGAGCCTGAAGCAGAACACTTGCGCCTAAGGCCAGAACAATGAAACAAACGATACATTTGGAAGAAAAAAATGATTTTTTCATAAGGAAATGATTGGTTTAGGGAACCCATTTGTACGAGCACCGCGATACTAGGCGAATAAGGTAACAATTATATTTTACCTGTAACCATCCCCACTAAAACCAATAGCCCAAACTAAAAAAGAAATTGCTGTTCTTACCTTCTGGAGACCAGGCATAATGCACCTGCAGCGGCCCTAAAAAGGTTTCCCATCCGTAGCCGACACCATAACCCGAATAACTGGGAAGCGTAAACCAATCGCCCGTCCTGAAAATATCATCGTCGACGTTGGCGAAATTGGCCGTGAACATAATGTGGTTCTTGGGTACGAATTCGTAATCGAGCCTTCCGAAGGCCTTTACAAAGCTGTTGCCCGGAAGGCTCAAAAAATCATAGCCGAAAAAAGGAACGAAATTGTTGATCAGATCGGTGCCGTATCCACCGAGTATAAAATCGAAGGAGGTCACATCGGAAGTACCCAGTTTAAAACCGCCTTCCGTTTCTATATTCAGGGAAAGGTTCTCTAACAGGGGAATAGCCCCGCCCATACGCGCCTTGGCAATGGAGAATTCCTTGAAATTATCGTTAAAATCGGAAGAAAACACGTAAAAATGAAAGTCCCCGGCGAAGAGAAGTCCCCTCGAAGGAAAATAGGCGTTATCGTACGTATCGAGGGTCAACTTGCCGAAGGCGCTGAAAAAATTACTGTTTTCGAACAATGTCTTCCCATCAGGGCTTTGCCGCCCGAGCGGAGCTTCTTCATCACCGCGCTGTGCCAAGGTTCTTGTACTGTACTTTAACAGTTTGTGCTCGATACCTGTCCTGAACGCAAATTCTTCGCGCAATACGGTCTCAATGTATATTAGATTGGTCAGGTCGGAAACATCCAGATTTATAGTGTTGACATTAATGCCCGGCGGCACTTCAAAGTTACCGCGTATCAGATTAAAATCGATTTCCTTTCCAAAATCATTGAACCTGGAATTCAGGCCGAAGCTCCAATAGGAACCCTTATCCACATAGTACTGAAAATTATAGCGCACATTGTCACCCATGATAAAGTCGAAGGAGGTCACATCGTCGTGGGTCAACACGCGTTTTCGGGTCACATTGAGAATGGCCGCCGTTTTGTAAAGATCATCGTAATGGGCGCCTAGACGGACAAAGGTCTTGACGGGGTTTTCAGAGAGATCTAAAATCAGTTTTTCCTTGGTGCCGTCGCTTTGCAGCTTATAGCGAATGGTCTGAAAGTTTCTGGTCGCGGCCAGGTTGCCGATCCCCTGTTGAAGCTTAGAAAATGTAGACTCTTTGTTATTTCCCAAACGCAATTTTCCCTTTACATAGCCCCTTGGGTAATCGGCGCTGCCCATCACGGTCAGTTGATCGATTATCAACTTCTCCTGAGGCTTGATTGTGGCCATCTTTCTTTCGCTATCGTTTTGCTTGAGGGCAAGCCTTCTAAGATCGCCATAGCTTTTTTTAGCCGCCACTTCGCCACTCTCTATAATCCGATCGTATAGATTGAAATCAATGACCGAAAAATTCGAGACTTCGGGCTTTATGTAGATATCGGTCTGTTTCGATTTTTCTTCCATATCGAGAACGGTCCGGTAATTGTTTATCTGTAGTAAAATCTCGGTGGCCGAAATCAGGCCACCCCTATCTCGGAGTCCGTGCTGCACATCGACCCCGATGATAACATCCGCGCCCATTTCCTTGACTTTTTGTATCGGATAATTGTTGACCACCCCCCCATCGACCAATAAACGGTCGCCAATCTTAACAGGTTCGAAAAGCGAGGGCAAGGCTCCACTTGCTATTAGGGCCTGAGGCAAATAGCCCTCTTTCAGAACGACCTCTTCACCCGTCTCTACATCGGTCGCCAAGCACAGAAAGGGAATCGGCAACTTATCGAACGCTTGTATGTTCTTTACAGGATAGAGCAGTTTTACCAGTTCATTATATACGTTCTGACCTCCTGAATAAGCTGGGGGAACGGAAATTTTGAAATTGTTGAACGGCAGGGTTATCGCATATCTTTCCGAATCTTCCTTTTCATAGAAAGTTTTGGCGCTTCGCGGGAGATCGTCCGCAATAAGGTTGGTGAAATCGGTAGTGCGGAAAATTGAATCGAGTTCCATGGCGGTATATCCTGCGGCATATAGCCCCCCGACGATAGCGCCCATGCTCGTACCGCCGATGTAATCAATTTTGATTCCTGCTTCCTCGATAACCTTGAGCGCCCCGATATGGGCAAGACCCTTGGCCCCACCACCACTCAATACCAAACCTATTTTCAGGTCCTTTTTATTGGGGTCCTGTGCCGATGCGAAAAGGCCTAAGCCTAAAAATACAACAAAAAATAGAAGCTTTTTCAAGATACCAAATTTAGGGAGACTAATCGATCTTTACTGCTGGAACAGAGAAAAAATCTGCCTCGCCGGTCTAGGCAGGGAACAGGTAGAAAAACCCGATTTTTATTTTAAGTTGGAATCATGCCATAGATAACACTTTACGCCCTTTTCTCAAGTCACCTATCTAAATGTCTCGAGGAATGAAAGGTCCCGTAAATTTTTTTGGCTTTCGCCACGCCCACGGTTTCTGCCAGTCTTTCCAGGGACGCCTCTTTGATACGCCTGACCGATTTAAAAGTTTTCAGCAATTCTTGGGCCGTTTTTTCGCCGACCCCGTCGATGCTTTCCAATTCGGAGTTAATGGCGACCTTACTGCGTTTGTTCCGATGGAAGGTAATACCGAAGCGGTGCGCCTCATTTCGCAGTTGCTGGACAATTTTCAGGGATTCCGATTTTTTGTCCAGATACAGGGGGATGGGATCCTCCGGAAAATAGATTTCCTCGAGTCGCTTTGCGATACCTATGATAGCGATCGTTCCCCGAAGACCTAAAATATCCAAACTTTTTAAGGCCGATGAGAGCTGTCCCTTTCCCCCGTCTATAACGATCAATTGTGGTAGGGATTCTTCCTCCGCCAGTAAGCGTCTATACCTTCTATAGACGACCTCTTCCATGGATGCAAAATCGTCGGGTCCCTCAACGGTCTTGATATTGTAATGGCGATATTCTTTTTTCGAGGGCTTTCCGTTTCTGAACACTACACAGGCGGCAACTGGGTTGCTGCCCTGAATGTTGCTGTTATCGAAACATTCGATATGCCTTGGCTCAGCCGAAAGGCGCAAATCTTTTTGCATCTGGGCCATAATCCGGTTCGTATGCCGGTCGGGGTCGATAATTTTGATCTGCTTGAAGCGTTCTTGCCTAAAAAACTTGGCATTGCGCTCAGAGAGGTCAACAATTTTTTTCTTGTCCCCCAATTTTGGAACGCTTATTTTCAAATGGGGTTCGACCGTAACCTCAAAAGGCAGGTAGAGCTCGGTTGATCTAGAATCGAAGCGCTGCCGTATCTCTACAATGGCCAATTGCAAAAGATCGACATCGCTCTCATCGAGTTTCTTTTTGATTTCCAAGGTATGTGAGCGGATGATCGACCCGTGGGACAACTGTAAAAAATTGACGTAGGCATGTGATTCATCGGAAATGATGGAAAAGACGTCTACATTGTTGATTTTAGGATTGACTATGGTCGATTTCACCTGATAGTTTTCCAAGACCTCGATCTTCTCCTTCATAAGCTGGGCCTCTTCGAAGTGCGTATCGACGGCCAAAGCTTTCATTCGATGTTTGAAATACTGTAGTGAGGCCTTGAAATTACCTTTGATAATTTCCCGGATATCCTCGATTTGGGCATGATAATCCTCCACATTTTGCATATCTTCACAGGGGCCCTTGCAATTTCCCAAGTGATATTCAAGACATACCTTATACTTGCCCGCATCGATTTTTTCCTGGGAAAGGTCATAATTGCAAGTCCGCAACGGGTAAACGCTTTTTACTAGATCTAAAAGCGTACGCACAGTTTTCATACTGGTGTAGGGGCCATAGTATTCCGAACCATCCTTTATGAGCTTTCGGGTCGGAAAAATCCGGGGGAAGCGCTCGTTCTTGATACATATCCACGGATACGATTTATCATCCTTGAGCAGCACATTGTAGCGCGGGCGGTATTTTTTGATAAGATTGTTCTCAAGCAGTAGGGCGTCAGATTCCGTGGCCACCACAATGTGCCTGATACCCCGAATTTTTTTGACCATTACGCGGGTCTTGCCATACTCTTGGGTCTTGGTGAAATAAGAAGTAACCCGTTTTTTAAGGTTTTTTGCCTTGCCTACATATAATATCTTTTCGTCCGTATCATAGAACTGATACACCCCCGGACTATCGGGCAAGGTGCTCAACTGGATTTCAATGGACACTTGAGACATTCTGGTCACGGATTAAATGTAAAAAGCAAACGCTACTACAAAGTTAGAGACAATTCATCAAAGAACTCCATCAATATTTTTGTAAGAATATGCTGTAAGTCTTTCCTTAATAATTAGATTTACCGAAATTAGTGGTTATCAATATTTCTATTTACCAAGTCTTTTAACACTAAAATGTTAATTTTTAGCTAAAAAGTGCATTTCATCGATATAAACTTCCCTTTGACAGTATAGTTAACGTTTTTTTTATCTAGATTTAACGTATCAAAATCAATTACCCCCATGGACAAATATATCATTACCCTAGTTTTGTACTTACTCCTGATGATTTCATTCAAAGTGTATTACTATGTAAACGCCAAAGATTAGGTTTTTAACGACCTTTTCCTATACGGTTTTGATTAGAATAATGCGTAAACAGGATTTACGGTCGGAATATAGAAATCTAAGGAAATTAGTTTCGGAAAGTTCCCTTTTAGTTTCGAGTTTGGCTATCGCCAATGCCTCGCTCTTACTTCCTATTTGGGATTTCGGCTACTTTCACATCTTCCTTCCCATTTCCCAACAAAAAGAAATCGATACCCATTTTATACTTAGCATCCTTCAGGGCAGGGACAAAAATGTTGTACTTCCCAAAGTGACCGGCAACGATTCGCTAAAACACTTTTTACTTACCGACGCTACCAAATTCCAGACCAATCGGTGGAACATTCCGGAGCCTGTTGACGGCATCGAAATTACGACCGATAAAATCGATGTAGTATTCGTTCCTCTTCTAGCCTTCGATAAAAAAGGAAACCGAGTTGGATATGGCAAGGGATTTTACGATATATTTCTGAGGGAATGTCGAAAGGATGTTAAAAAAATAGGCGTGTCCCTATTTGAAGCAGAAGATATTATTGAGGATATCGATGCCAACGATATACCTCTGGACTATTGTGTCACTCCACAAAAAACTTATTCCTTTTCCGATTCCGTCCTCGCCACATAATCTGCCCAAGTATCCGTTTGCGTTTCTTTACTTTTTCCGAAAGCCCTTTTGTTGAAAACGATTAAAATGCCCACTCCTGTACTAATGGCCATATCTGCAATGTTGAAGACAGGTTCAAAAAATCGAAAATCCGACCCTCCGAAATAGGGCACCCATTCGGGCCATGTGGTGTTTATGATGGGAAAATAGAGCATGTCGACTACTTTGCCGTAGAACATGTCTCCATAAGGTTCGTCGGAAAATACCGTGGCCACTTGCTGATAGCTATCGTTGAAAATCATTCCATAAAAAACGGAATCGATAATGTTGCCCAACGCGCCGGCGAAAATCAATGAAACCGCCACTATTAAAGTCTTCGAAGATTTTTTTTTAATGGAGTCATACAACCAGTATCCGATACCCGCCACGGCAAATAATCGGAAAACCGTCAGGATCAATTTCCCTGTCGATTCCGAAACCGGTAAAAAATCACTGAGTTTTGCACCCCAGGCGGCACCGGAATTTTCGATGAACAATATTTTGAACCAACTGAAAACATCGACCGATTCCCCCAATACGAAATGGGTCTTTATGTAGAATTTACTCACTTGGTCTATCAGTAATAGTACCGCAATAATTAGCACCGATTTCTTTAAACTCATAGTTTCGGTTAGAAATTAAGCGCAAAAATAGGGATATTGCTGCATATTATTCGATTTTATCAACAAGGATATCGCCAAACGGATGGGTCTAAAAGGAGGACTCCTCCGTAGGCAGCACTTTGCAGGTCGGCAACACCTTGCAGGCCTAGATCCCGCTAACCCTTACTGCTGCATATTCTTGGCCTCGATGCTTAAGGTCGCATGCGGCACCAATTTGAGCCGTTCTTTGGCGATCAGCTTACCGGTTACCCGACAGATACCATAGGTTTTGTTCTCGATGCGCATCAAGGCGTTCTTAAGATCGCGGATAAATTTTTCCTGGCGGATGGCCAATTGCGTATTGGCTTCTTTGCTCATGGTCTCCGAACCTTCCTCGAAAGCCTTGAAAGTGGGCGACGTATCGTCCGTACCATTATTGCCGTCGTTCATATACGAACTTTTCAGCAGCTCTAAATGACTCTTGGCCTTTGCTATTTTGTCTTCTATCAGCTCCCTGAATTCGGCCAGATCCCTATCCGAATATCTCACTTTTAAATCTTCTGCCATAACCTAATGTTTTACAATGAATAATTTCGTGTTCACTTCATCAAAGGCCACTTCGGTACCCTTTACTAATTTTTCCTCTAAATCTAGTTCTGCGGTCAAGGTTTCGGTCTTGATGTATTCTAGATTGCTTTCGACCGCCTTTTCGACAAATCCATCTTTCAGAATTTTTACATCTATTTTGTCGGTCACTTCGTACCCTGAATCTTTTCTGATATTCTGGATCCTATTGACCAATTCCCGCGCTATACCTTCTTTTCTAAGTTCATCATTAATCGAAACGTCAAGTGCCACGGTTAGTGAGCCTTGATTGGCTACCAACCAACCCTCGATATCTTGCGAGGCTATCTCTACATCCTGTAACTCTAATGTAACGATTTTATTTTCAATATCGAGGGATATTTATCCCTCTCGCTCTATTCTTTGGATATCTTCTTGCCCTAATTTGCCGAAGGCCCGGGCTATTTTTTTCATATCCTTACCGAACTTCGGACCCAAGACCTTAAAATTCGGCTTGATCTGTTTGACCAGTATTCCCGAGGCATCGTCCAACAATTGGATTTCCTTGACGTTCACCTCCGATTTTATAAGGTCGGCCACCGCTTCGATTTCTTGCTTTTGCTTTTCACTCAAAGCGGGAATCATTATTTTCTGCAGCGGCTGGCGCACCTTGATTTTTTCTTTTTGACGGATGGACAATACCAAGGAGGATATCGTCTGCGCCATTTCCATTTTGCTTTCCAGTTCCCTGTTTACCACGGATGCGTCGTACTTTGGGAAATCTGACAAGTGAACGCTTTCAAAAGCGTCCTTTTTCGTAACGGCCGTCAAATCTTTGTACAATCGGTCCATAAAAAAGGGAGCCGCAGGTGCCGAAAGTTTGGCCACAATTTCTAAACAAGTGTATAGGGTTTGATAGGCGGATATTTTATCCTTTTGATAATCCCCCTTCCAAAAACGCCTTCTGCAAAGGCGCACGTACCAATTGCTCAGATTTTCCTGTACAAAATCGGATATGGCCCGTGTGGCCTTCGTTGGCTCGTAATCGGCATACGCCTCGTCAACGGTATTGATCAATGAATGCAATTCTGACAATACCCATCGGTCTATTTCAGGGCGCTCGTTCAACGGGATGCCATCCTCCGAATAATCGAATTCGTCAATGTTGGCATACAGCGCAAAAAAGGAATAGGTGTTGTACAGGGTGCCAAAAAACTTGCGCTTTACCTCTGCGATACCGTCGATATCGAATTTGAGATTGTCCCAAGGATTCGCGTTCGAGATCATGTACCAACGCGTGGCGTCGGCGCCATGTTCGTTCATGGTCTCGAAGGGATCTGCGGCGTTGCCCAAGCGTTTAGACATCTTTTTGCCTTCCTTATCAAGCACAAGTCCGTTGGAAACCACATTTTTATAGGCCACGGAATCGAAGACCATAGTGGCGATGGCATGTAGGGTGTAAAACCAGCCACGGGTCTGATCTACCCCCTCGGCGATAAAATCGGCGGGGAAGGTTTCATTTTGGTCGATGAACTCTTTATTTTCGAACGGATAATGCCACTGTGCATACGGCATCGACCCACTGTCGAACCAAACGTCGATAAGATCGGCCTCGCGTTTCATGGGTTTTCCGGTAGCGGAAACCAAGGTTATCTCATCGACGATATTTTTATGAAGGTCGATGGTATCGTAATTTTCCTCGGAGAGGTCGCCCACTACAAAATCCTCGAATATATCCTTCTCGAGCACCCTCGCTTCGACCGCTCTCGCCATTTCGGATTTTAGTTCGGCCACGGAACCGATGATAATCTCTTCCTGTCCGTCTTCGGTACGCCAAATCGGTAGCGGGATACCCCAATACCGAGATCGCGACAGGTTCCAATCGTTGGCATTGGCCAACCAGTTGCCGAAACGGCCCTCGCCGGTCGATTTGGGTTTCCAGTTGATGGTATTGTTGAGTTCGACCATACGATCCTTGACCTCGGTCACCTTGATAAACCACGAATCGAGCGGATAATACAAGATCGGTTTATCGGTACGCCAGCAATTGGGGTAGCTGTGTACGTATTTTTCTACCTTGAAGGCCTTGTTCTCTTCCTTGAGTTTGATGGCAATCTCGACATCGACGGATTTTTCTGGCTCTTTTCCTAAATCATAATATTCATTTTTGACGTATTTACCGCCCAATTCCCTCATTTCGGGACGGAACTTGCCCTGAAGATCGACCAAGGGAACTGGATTGTCATTCTCATCCAAAACCAGCAACGGCGGTACTTCGGGCACGGCCTGTTTGGCGACCAAGGCATCATCGGCACCAAAGGTCGGCGCGGTATGCACGATGCCTGTACCGTCTTCGGTAGTCACAAAATCACCGGCGATGACACGGAATGCATTTTCTGGATTTTGGTAGGGCAAGGCATAATCCAGCAGTTGCTCGTATTTGATGCCGATCAGGTCTTTTCCTTTAAAACCCTTGACGACATAAAATGGAATCTTCCTATCCCCGGAAGTGTACTCTAGCAGTTCGGGTTTCGAGTCGACATGGCGGAATTTTCCTGAAAATTGTCCGTTTACCAAGTTTTTGGCCAAAATTACGTTCATGGGCTTGAACGTATACTGGTTATAGGTTTCCACCAGAACATAATCGATTTTCGGCCCAACGGTCAAGGCCGTATTCGAGGGCAGCGTCCAAGGGGTGGTCGTCCAGGCCAAGAAATAGATGTCGCCTTCATCCTTTAGAAAATCGGGGAGCGACGATTCTACGGCTTTGAACTGCGCTACGGCCGTCGTATCGGTAATATCCTGATACGTACCGGGCTGATTAAGCTCGTGCGAGCTGAGACCTGTACCCGCTTTGGGCGAATAGGGCTGAATGGTATATCCTTTATATATGAGTCCCTTGTCATAGATTTGCTTTAACAACCACCAAACGGACTCCATGTACTTCGGTTTGTAGGTGATGTACGGATCTTCCATATCGACCCAATAACCTACCTGTTCGGTCATTCGGTTCCATACGTCGGTGTAGCGCATGACCGCTTTTTTGCAGGCGGCGTTGTAATCCTCAACGGAGATTTTAGTGCCGATATCCTCTTTGGTGATACCGAGTGCTGCCTCCACACCGAGTTCAATGGGGAGTCCGTGCGTATCCCATCCGGCCTTTCGTTTGACCTGAAAGCCCTTCATGGTCTTGTATCTGGGGAAGATATCCTTGATGGTACGGGCCATTACGTGATGGATGCCGGGCATACCGTTCGCGGACGGTGGCCCTTCATAGAAGACGTAACTAGGCTGGCCTTCCCTTGTGGAAACGCTTTTTTCGAATATTCCGTTTTGCTTCCAATAGTCGAGAACTTCCTCGGCTATCTTGGGCAGGTCCAATCCTTTATATTCCGCAAATTTCATACTATCTGTTGTCCTACTTTAATTAATATTCCCGCCACTTGAAAATTCCCGAATTTCCAAGTGGCGGGAATAAGGCTGCAAAATTAGGTATTTTGATCGGATTTTGCCGATGGACACTGCCTGAAATTCCGGCCAAAGCCCAAAACCTTTTTTAAATAGCATCCAAAAATCAAATCGATCCGTATATCTTTGCGACAACAACTAAAAACTTAAATCATGAAAAAAGTATTTCTAAGTTCACTATTAATACTTGCATTATGCGTATCCTTCGTTTCTTGTAGGGATGCCGAAAACAAAACCAACGACGCCATGGAAGAGTCCGAAGACGCCATGGACGATGCCGGTGACAAATTGGATGAAATGGGTGACGATATCGAGGAAGGTGCCGAAAAAGCCGGTGAAGCCATCGAAGAAGCAGCCGACGATGCGGGTGATGCTATCGAGGATGCCGTTGACGATAACTAGAACACTGTATCTTATTAAAATAAGGAGCCCTGACTGGGAAGTCGGGG
The DNA here is from genome assembly GCF_041745955.1 of Pricia sp. Taxonomy (NCBI): domain Bacteria; kingdom Pseudomonadati; phylum Bacteroidota; class Flavobacteriia; order Flavobacteriales; family Flavobacteriaceae; genus Pricia; species Pricia sp. Next base: position 8,958 of record NZ_JBGTHY010000091.1, on the reverse strand, counting down.
TTTTTTTTTGATCAACTTTACCACTCAAAACCGATAGCCCAATCCCAATATTAAATTAATACCGGGTGCGGCGATACCCGACGAATATGAGCGGTAGCGCTGACCCGTAATGTTTTCAAGGCTCAGGGAAGCCTTTAAGGCATTCGAAATCGTGAATTGCGAACGAAAATTCATCGTGTACCAAGATGGCGAATACGGATTACCCTCTGAATCAGTAGCATAAATATAAGTTTTACCGCGTTCGGATGCCGCAAGGCCGTCAGAAGAAATTTCTCCGTTATAGTTCAAAAACAGGTCTGTTTTCCAGCGTTGTTTTTTCCATAGTATATGAAAATCGCCAAATGTGGGGGCTGCGTGCCGTGCGGGAGAATCGGTACCGTCTTCCTCTTCTTCGAGACCTTCGGTAAGGGTCAGGTTTGAAACGAGGGACCATTGTTCGGAGAGAAAAGCTTCCAGACCGAATTCAAATCCGTATACATAGGCCTTGGCGGCATTCTGTATGGCCTGGACATCGCTTGGCTCTCCGTTGTAGTCGATTCGTGATGCCCCGTTGAATTGGTAATCCCGACGCACTAAGGCATCCACCAAATAGGTGTAAAAGGCCGCTCCCTTTAGCACTAGCTTATCGTTGAAGTTCTTTTGAACGCCAAGTTCGGCATTGTAGGCGTATTCGGGTTCCAAATCGGGATTCGGCACCACCACTGCCCCGGGTTCGGAATCGAATATTTTTCCAACATCGTCGATATTGGGCGCACGAAACCCGGTAGAACCGTTCAGGGTAATCTGTAAATGTTCTTTGGGAAACCAACTCAAACCAAGACTACCGGTCAACGCGCCATTGTTCAAATCGGCTTCGTCGAATGGGAAGGGATAAAAGGTCTTGTCAAAAACGGCATCGATCCAAACATGGCTGTAACGTAATCCGGAAAGTAGGGTGAAATTGGGCTTGACCTGATATTCCCCATTGATATAGCCCGCCGCGCTCTGCCAGGTCGAACCGTCGGGATATCTTGAAGCAGCATCGGCTACCGTATTGGTTTCGATATTTCGTTGGCTGCCGTCGGAACGCACTTTATTGAAAATATATTCACCTCCATAATACAGCCTTAAATCCCCTATCTTTTTGTTCTCAAAATCGAGATTCGTTGAAAGGGCGTCGACATTTTCCCGGGTCGTAAATCGGATGGGATCCTGAAAGTCACGGTCGTTTCGACTTTCCTCAAAATGCTGATAGGCGGTGGTCAGCTTTAATCCATCATAAAAAACACCCTTTCCCTTTTTTTCGAGCTGCAAGTTGACCATAAACCATTTTTGGGGTCCGTAATACCATTCGGCAGAACGCAGGCCATCACCTTCACGGTCAGGTTGGATCAAACGGTCGTACCGGGCAAAGTCGGAAGTCTCGGAATAATGCAGTCCCAGTTTATAGTTCCATGTAGCATTCGGTCGATGTCCGATTTTCTGCATCAGGCTGATTTGATGATACCCTGTGGGAAGTTGTATTTTGGGATTTTCGTTCTCAACCAGTACATCTTCCCCGTTTCTTCCGGACACATATTGGTTGCGCAGATAGGAATCCGGACCGTGCCTGCCCATTTTCAGGTCCCCAAAATCGGAATAGGATGCATGCGTCAAAAATGCCCATTTTTTCTTTCCAAGGTTAATGTCGAAGTGCAGCGTATTCTCGGTATTGGCGGATGCGAAGCGATACTCGGTATTTCCCGTCACCGCAATGTCGTTCCCGTTCGCAAAAACGGCATCCTTTGTATAAAAATTCATCACGCCACCAATGGCATCGCTACCATAGGTTACGGAACCGGGCCCAAAAATAACCTCGGTTTTCTTGACCGTGAACGGATCGATAGCTATCACGTTCTGTAGGTTTCCGCCCCTAAAAATGGCATTGTTCATACGAACGCCATCCACGGAAAGCAATAATCGGTTTGTTGCGAAGCCCCGAATCATGGGACTTCCGCCACCCAATTGACTTTTTTGCACGAAAACTTTCCCGCTGTTCTGTAAAAGATCTGCCGCTGTCTGCGGATTTGCAAAGGCAATATCGCGCGCATCCAAGGCTATAATTTTGTTCGGGATATTCTTTTTCTGTTGTTCCCATTTAGAAACGGACAGCACCACCCCATCGAGCTGTTCGGGTTTCATGATGAGGTAGACCACCTTTTTCTGGCGCACAATTTGGTTTGGTGTAGCCCATCGCACGCTGTAGCTCAAATGTTTGAAGGTGATTCGCTCATTAAGGTCGAAAAGAGATAGGTCACCTCGTCCGTTGCCATCGGTCAGCACGGTTTTGGAGCGGTCGGCATTGTAAATGGCTACGTTGGGAATGGGTTCCCTGTCTTCCGCATCAAAAACCGTGATGGTTTGGCCGGAAAGCGATTGGATAAGGAGTAAAAATAGTCCGAGGACAGTAAATTTCATGTTATCCGAATACTTCGTTCAAGACACCGAGGGATTTGGGCTTTCGGAACCCTTGAAGATGCAGTTCAAAATACAGCACCAAAGATTGTAAAAGCTCTTGTCGGTTCGTTTTGTTCATTTTGATGGTATGTATGGCATCAAAATGTATGCCCAAGAAGCTTTTGAAGTAGCCAAGATTTTCTCCGGTCAATACTGGATGAAGCGAAGGGCTGTCGGTGAACTTGCCTTCCAAGAGATTAAAACAACCGGCCTGCAGGGTAGAGGTATCAGGATAAAATCCTAAATATCTGGTAAGCTGTATCAGAAAATGGCAGTGAAAATTGGCTATTTCCTCATTCATGTCCAACCACTGAAAAGAGGCTTCCAAAAATTCGAAAAGCGCGGGGTTGGCCTCCTCCTCATGAATACTATGTCCCAGTATTTCGGCCATAAAGAGGGTCATGGCATTCTTGGGGACATCGCTATGTACCGTTCGGTACGGAAAGGCAATTTTTGCTTCTAGAATGCGCTCTAAAGTACCTCTGTTTCTATGATTGGCGACTATTTCCAATTGGGTAAGTGGCTGAAAATAAGCGGATTTAAGTTTCGCTTTTTTGGCGGCCAACACGCCCTTGAGCAAGTATGATTTTAGCCCGTCGGAAGCCGTAAAGGCCTTTACGATTAGGCTGGTATCGCCGTATTTTAGGGAGGTTAAGATTATGGCTTTGGTGGTTACTTGCATGGGGTGGTAGAATTTAAATCACCCCCTGCGCCAACATCGCATCCGCTACCTTCACGAAACCGGCTATATTGGCGCCTTTCACGTAGTTGCAATAGTTGTCGCCTTCCATACCGTATTCGATGCAGGATTGATGGATTTCTTCCATAATAACCTTTAAACGATCATCGACCTCTTCCCTGCTCCAACTGATCCTTAACGAGTTTTGTGACATTTCCAGTCCTGAGGTCGCCACCCCACCTGCGTTGGATGCTTTTCCGGGTGCAAATAGAATCTGCGCCTTGTGAAAGGCGTGCACCGCCCCTGCCGTGCAGGGCATGTTGGCTCCCTCGGCGACACAAATACAGCCGTTGTCCAATAGCATTTTTGCATCCTTGCCCTGAAGTTCGTTCTGTGTGGCACAGGGCAGGGCTACATCGCATTTAACCTGCCAAGGCTGTTCACCTTTATGAAACTCAGCTTTTTCATACTTTTTGGTATATTCAGAGATTCTTCCCCGTCGATTATTTTTCAGATCCATCACGAATTCCAGTTTCTCTTGGTCGATGCCTTCTTCGTCAAGAATATATCCATCGGAATCTGAAAGGGTAATGACTTTTCCGCCCAATTGAATTACTTTCTCTGCAGCAAATTGGGCTACATTTCCGGAACCCGATACTACGACCGTTTTTCCGCCGAAATCCCCATCTCTGGTCTTCAACATGCTTTCCGCAAAATATACCGTACCGTATCCCGTAGCCTCCGGTCGTATCTTCGATCCGCCCCAAGAAAGACCCTTTCCAGTGAGCACCCCGGTAAATTCGTTCTTGATTTTTTTATACATTCCGAAAAGAAATCCGATTTCACGGGCACCGACGCCGATATCACCGGCGGGTATATCCGTAAACGGACCGATATGTCGGCAAAGTTCCGTCATAAAGGCGTGGCAAAAACGCATGACCTCATCGTCGGATTTTCCTTTGGGATCAAAATCGGAACCTCCTTTTCCACCGCCCATGGGCAATGTGGTCAAACTGTTCTTAAATACCTGTTCGAACGCCAAGAATTTCAGGATACTGGCATTCACGGTAGGATGAAAGCGCAGCCCGCCCTTATAGGGGCCGATTGCCGAATTCATTTGTATGCGATAGCCGCGGTTGACATGAATTTCACCATCATCATCGATCCAAGCTACCCGAAATGAAATTAGCCGCTCGGGTTCGACCATACGCAACAAAATGTTCTTACCATTATAAATCTTATGCTCTGCTATATACGGGATTACAGTCTCCGCCACTTCCTGTACCGCCTGAATGAATTCGGGTTCATGTCCGTTTCGGGACTTGACCTCATCCATAAAGGTCTTTATTTTTGCTTCCATATGATATTTGGTGTATATTCTTTGCTGAATTTTCAACAATGCGTCAAAATTATGGTAATTCCATAATTAAAATGTTCTTTTTTTAAAATTTGATACTTTATTAACTATCGGCTAGTATTTCAGGGCGGTCGAGGCTTGAAAGCTATTTACCCGATCGCCTGCTCTAAATCACCTATCAAATCCTCTACATCCTCGATACCGACGCTCAGACGAATCAGGGAGTCAACCACCCCGCTTTTCTCGCGTTCTTCTTTCGGAATGCTGGCATGCGTCATACTTGCCGGATGGCCCGCCAAACTCTCTACCCCGCCCAACGATTCGGCCAAAGTGAATACCTTAAATTTTTCGATGATCTTAACGGCATCTTTCTCGGTTCGGCTTTTGGGGATAAACGAAACCATACCCCCAAAATCTTTCATTTGCGCCTTGGCGATCTCGTGGTTCGGATGGCTTTCAAACCCCGGCCAGAACACCTTGTCGATCTTGGGATGCTTTTCCAAATATTCGGCTACGGCCCGCCCGTTCTCGCAGTGGCGCTGCATTCTCACGTGTAGCGTTTTGATACCGCGCAGCGTTAAAAAGCTATCCATCGGCCCGCAGACCGCGCCACTGGCATTTTGTATAAAGTACAGTTTATCGGCCAGTGCTTTATCCTTGACCACTAATGCCCCGACGACCACATCGCTGTGACCACCAAGGTATTTGGTGGCAGAATGCATGACGATATCTGCACCCATATCCAAAGGTGTCTGTAAATATGGAGTGGCGAAGGTATTATCTACTGCCAAAAGAATATCGTGTTTTTTGGCCAAATCCGCGACCGCTTTGATGTCGATTACCTTCATCATCGGGTTGGTCGGCGTCTCGACCCAAAGCAGCCTTGTATTTTCGTTGATGTAAGATTCGATCACGTCGGCATCCTGCATCCCAATAAAATGAAACGTAATTCCGTATTTTTCGAAAATCTGTTTGAAAATACGATAGCTCCCCCCATATAGATCGTTCGTTGACACCACCTCATCCCCGGGATTCAGCAACTTCATTACCGCATCGATAGCGGCCAAGCCACTGCCGAACGCCAGTCCGTATGCACCGTTCTCGATACTTGCCAATGAATTTTCAAGTGCCGTACGCGTCGGATTGGCACTTCGGGAGTATTCATAGCCCTGATGCCCGCCCGGCGTGGTCTGTGCATAGGTCGAGGTCTGGTATATCGGCGGCATTACGGCACCGTAGGCCTTATCGGGACTTTGTCCGCCGTGAATCGTTTTAGAATTGAACTTTAATTTTTTTTCTGGCATTTCATATAATTTATCCTACAAATGTATCGTTATCTTTGATAGCATACAAAGGTGTGCGAGTACCGTTTGCACTATAAACCGACCCATATCCCAAATTTATGAAATCCCCTTTGACCTGTTTCCTGATTTTTTTAGTGCTTATAGGCTGCCAAAAAAAAGAGGACAAACTGACCTTTGAACCTCTTACGTTGGGCGAAAGCCTATGTGCGGACTGTCCCCAAATCTCCATTACGATACCCCGGGCCGTTGAACGTACCCGAACGGCAAGTACTATCAATACGGCCTTACAAGAAGAAATTATTTCCCTGCTTCTATTTGATGATAGCCAAAAAATCGCCAACCTCGACGATGCCTTGATTTCCTTTAAAAACGGCTATTCAGAACTTAAGGACCTCTATTCGGAAGAAACCACGCCTTGGGAAGCCAAAATTGATGGAAAGGTCGTTTATGAGGATAAAAACCTACTTAGCTTAGAACTGAACTCCTTCGTGTTTACGGGAGGTGCCCATGGTTATAGCGCCAAACGTTTCCTGAACTTCGATAAGAAAAGAGGGGTAGAACTGGAAAATTGGCAGCTTTTTCAAAACCGGAAGGATTTTCAGAAATATGCCGAGACGAAATTCCGTGAACAGGAAGCCATTCCAGCGGAAGCTTCCATCAACTATACCGGACTCATGTTCGAAAAGGATAGCTTCTACCTGCCCGAGAACATCGGTTTTACCGAAGAAGGCGTTAAGTTACTTTACAACCCCTACGAAGTCGCCTCCTACGCCGATGGGCCCATCGTGCTGACCTTGCCGTTCAAAGAGGTCAACCGGTATTTAGCCAAAAATCCGAAATCTTAGGCCTCCTTCCATCTCATTTGCCAACAACCTTCTGCAACCCAAGTATTGCGCCCAAATGCAGGCCTTCATGAAACACGTTGAAGCTTATCGCATCCTCAACGTTGCTTAAGGTCACATTTATACTGGTGGTATATTCTGTGTAATCCTTGAAAAGTCCAGACTGGTAGTCCTCCTTCGCCCATTGTGCAGTAGAAATCAAAAAATCGGCGATTTCCTTAATCTCCTCGTCGGTAGCCGTACCGTCAGGTACCGTTCCTTTCCTGAACTTTTCGATATATTGTTCGGGGATACGCACTTGTAATCCGCTAAATGTATACACCAATATTTGTTGGGTCGCGATCACATGGGCGATGTTCCACCAAATACTGTTTCGAAATCCGGTCGGGATTTTTAGCAATTGCTCCCTCGGCGTGTTGTCGAGAATTTTATGGAGTAGTTTACGGTTCTGTAGCGTAGTATCGAATATATTTTCCAAAATGTATTTTTTTAATGTGGATGCTAAAAATAGTACAATTGAACGGAAATGGGTTTCTTTGCATGGCAATAAAAAGAAACTATTTAGCACATTCAACAGACTCCCTTCCGGTGACTTCAGCTGCGCTCGGGAATCGCAAGGGAATGACTAGCCATAATCGTCATGCGCAAAATATACCACCTCAGCACCTGCGACACCTGTAAACGCATAATCGAAGAGCTACAACCTTTTAAGGGCGTCGAATGTCAGGATATCAAAACGGAAGCCATAACCGAAAAGCAACTAGAGGAAATGCACGATCTGGCCGTAAGCTATGAAGCTTTGTTCAGCAAACGCGCCCGTCTCTACCGCCAAAAGGGACTGCACGAAAAACAACTTTCGGAATCCGATTACAAAAACCTGATTTTAGGGCACCATACCTTTCTAAAACGCCCCGTTGTATTGGTAGATGATCACATCTTTATCGGAAATAGCAAAAAAACGGTCGCAGCGGCCAAGCAAGTCATCCACCCTTGAACAAGCGGGCCCTCGCCATATTTGCCGCCATTGGGGCCACTATCATATACGGACTTAACCACACCATTGCCAAGGGTGTTATGCCCGACTACGTAAAACCGTTCGGCTTTATCATGCTCCGGGTCATCGGCGCATCGATTTTGTTTTGGGCCATCTCCTATTTCGGCCCGAAAGAGAAAATCGACAAAAAAGATTATCCGCGGATGTTGCTCTGTGCCGTGTTGGGCATGGGTGCTAATATGTTGGTGTTCTTTAAGGGATTGTCGCTCTCTACCCCGATCAATAGTGCGGTCTTGGTCACGATTACCCCGATTATCGTAGTAGTGCTCTCCGCCCTTTTTATCAAGGAAAAAATCATCGCCAAAAAGCTGATAGGTATCGGAATCGGATTTCTGGGGGCATTGGGACTCATCTTTTTTAGCGTCGAAAGCCGTCAGGATGCGCCCAACATTCCCTTGGGCAATTTTCTGATTCTTATGAACTCCGTCTTTTACGGCTCCTATCTTATCGGGGCGAAGACCTTGATAGCCAAATACCATCCGTTTACGTTTATGAAATGGCTGTTTACCATCGGAATTTTTTTATGCCTCCCTTTCGGATATCAAGAACTGACGGAAATCGATTGGCAGAACCTGCCTTTCGAGACCCTTTGGAAAATTACTTTTGTTATTGTAGGAACCACCTTCTGCACCTATCTCTTCAACATTTTCGCCCTGACACAGTTAAAGGCCTCGACCGTGAGCGCATTTGTCTACGTGCAGCCACTGATAGGCATCATTTATGCCTTGGCCACAGGGCGGGATACGTTGACCACCGTCAAAATATTGGCGGCCTGTTTGGTATTCCTAGGGGTATATTTGGCGAGCAGGAAGCCCTCAAGTTCCAGAGCAGTAGATACCCACACGAACAAAACTAACTGAGAATTATCCATTTAGACCCTACGCTTACGTATATCCTACGCCATATCTTTTGGCATTTTGGCGAACTTACGGGTATCTTCCTTTGTCAGCACCCGAAAACCCTCCGCTTTTTCGGCACCGCTAAAGGACGTCAAAAAGTCATTGGTCAACCCGGTAAGCTTTCGGGTCTTAAGATCCATCCAAGCCCCCATCATTTCGCACCGCGCGAAATTGTCACCCTTGTGGTTATAAAAATTATGGCGGAACTCAAAAAATTGCGCATCTTCGCTCATACCCGTAATTTCCATGGATACCCGTATAGGTTTTCCGGGAAATACTTCCTTGAAATAATAGATATGTTCGTAGAAAACGACGGGGCCGATTTCGTTTTCGGCCAAGGCTTTCTGG
>NZ_JBGTHY010000090.1:0-2102 GCF_041745955.1 Pricia sp. | reverse complement strand
GTAGGGGCCGAGATTTCACTTAATTCCCATTACACCTATTACGACTATGAACGTGGGCAGGCCTTAAATACCGGGTTTTTGGATACGGATGGAAATCCCGCGGGGCGTAACGATTTTACGACCGACTCCGACCAACGCATTAACCTTTATAGTATACAAACGGATTATAATACTCCTTTGGGGAAATCCGCCAACTTTGAATCCGGCCTGCGGTATGCGGGGATCAATTCAAAAAGCAAGGTGGCACAACAGGGTTTCGATCGCGACCGACCGGGAATCGACCCGACCGAGACCGGGAATTTCAGCTACGACGAATCGATTTTTGCCGCCTATACTTCCTTTAGTGGTAGTTGGGACCTATGGACCATCAAATCAGGACTACGGGCCGAATATACAGAGACCACAGGCAAACTCGACGTTGGCGCACAGCGCAACAAAAATGATTATCTACAGCTATTCCCCTCTTTTTCAGTTCAGTATACACCCAATGACAAACATGACTTCAATCTGTATTACTACCGAAGAATTGAAAGACCGCGATACGCCGATATTAGTCCGTTTTTGGTTTTTCAGAGCAATTTTTCGACCATAGAGGGCGACCCCGATCTTCAACCTGCAACCCGTCATTATTTGGCCGGCGGCTATACCTTTAAGAATAGCTATACGGTCGAGCTGTTCTACAAAAATGAAAAAAATAGTCTGGGTCAGTTGGTTTTTCAGGACAATGACCTGCGCTTGTTGCGGTTTATCAGTTCCAATCTCAAAAGGAATACCAGCTATGGCGTTGATCTGTTGATAAATAAGGATTTCACCGATTTTTGGAACTGCTTTCTCGTTGCCAGCTTCTTTGATGAAAAGGCGACCTTCGAAAATTTAGGCACCAAAACGCTAATAGAAAACCAACAGTTCAGCTGGCTTATAAGCACCAGTAACAATTTTACGTTTTTAGAGGATAAGTCTTTGACCGCCGACCTTACTTTTTTATACACCGGGCCTAAACTTTCGGAAAATTTCAGATACGATGGGTATGGTTCCTTGAGTCTCTTGTTCAGAAAAACGCTGTGGAATACAAAGGCAAGCATCTCGTTGGGTGTCGAGGATATCTTCAATCAAGGCAACGAGTTCAGTACTCGAAACTACCTCGATCAAAGCGGCACCTCCCTGCTTAGGGCCGAAAACCGTTTGTTCGTTTTGGGCCTCCGCTATAAATTCGGGAACACAAAAATCAGGGATAATTACAAATCGAAGAATACCGATGAGCGGGATAGGCTCTAATTTCGTATTTTTGCCATCCTTAAAATCAAATAGGTTTGCCCAGAATAGCCGACATACAACTTCCCGATTTCCCGCTGCTGCTCGCCCCAATGGAAGACGTCAGCGACCCGCCCTTTCGCGCTTTATGCAAAGAGCAGGGCGCCGATGTGGTGTACACGGAATTCATATCCTCTGAAGGCCTGATCCGCGACGCCGCAAAAAGCGTCATGAAGTTGGATATCTACGAAAAGGAACGCCCCGTAGGTATCCAGATTTTCGGGGCTAACCTAGATTCAATGCTGCAGTCGGTGGAAATCGTCGAAAGATCGAATCCCGATATTATCGATATCAATTTCGGCTGTCCCGTTAAAAAAGTGGTCAGCAAAGGGGCAGGAGCGGGAATTTTAAAGGATATCGATCTGATGGTCTCCCTGACTAAGGCCATGGTTGAACGAACCAAACTTCCGATTACCATAAAGACCCGTCTCGGCTGGGACGATAGCTCCATCATGATCGTCGAAGTGGCCGAACGCCTACAGGATGTTGGGTGCAAGGCCATAGCCATACATGGTCGTACACGTGCCCAGATGTACAAGGGCGAGGCCGATTGGAAACCCATTGCCGAGGTAAAGAACAACCAACGGATGCACATTCCCGTATTCGGCAACGGCGATGTCGACACCCCTGAAGCCGCCATGCGCATGCGCGACGAATACGGACTCGACGGCGCCATGATCGGCCGCGCCAGTATCGGGCATCCTTGGTTTTTTAGGGAAGTCAAGCACTTTTTCAAAACCGGCACCCACGCCGAACCGCCCACTATGGAAGAAAGGGTCGATGCCGCCCGC
>NZ_JBGTHY010000089.1:0-28264 GCF_041745955.1 Pricia sp. | reverse complement strand
AACGTAATAACAATTTATATGAGACCATATAAATACAGTTTGTGAGTACAAATTTTTTGTTTCTTAAAGCATAAAGACAAATATTGCCCTTTCAATAGATGCAAGACGAAAAAGAAAAGATGGAACCTGTCCCATCATTTTTCGATTAGGCCGCCACCGCAAAACAATTGCCATTCCAACAGGGTTATCAATTCCATCTGGCTGCTGAAATAAAACGAAGCGCGAAGTTAATAAAAATTTTGAAGGAATTTCATCGGTTTCTCGGCTTAATAATCTACTCCACAATTTTCACTTCTGACTTTCTGGGGAAACCCTATGTAAAATGCTAGGTCACAGTAAACTACAAACTACCGAAATCTATATTAAAAACCTGCCTACCCAGATTTTGGATGAGTATCAGGAGAGTTTGGAAATTTAATTCACCTTGAAAATCCACCTGCTTTGTAGGTGGTCATGTTCTGACGGCTATGCCTGTACTGCGGACTCATAGGCTTTAATCGTTCTGTTAACTTTTGGTTCAAGTCTTTTTGAAGGGATGCATCTTCGGTCTTGGCCACAAAATTGTCCATTTGTTAGGGGTCTTTAATATTGTCAAACAGCAACCAAGGGCCTTCCAAATCGCGAGCGTAGGTGTGCTGTTCGGTCTGTTCGAAAGTATCGTAGCCGTCCCAAATTTTTCTGGTGGGGTCATCATTGTCATAATAGACCGATTCGTTGTAGTCATGGGTACATTCGTTGCCCATCCAAAACTCAAAGCCTTGTCTTCTTTTTTCGGGAGCTACATTCTGTAACCTGCCATGTCCGTCTAAATGCCATTTGCCGATATAGCCGGTATCATAACCCTCCTTGGCAAAGACCTTCGCCATGGTCAGGGCATTGGTATCCAATTGTACGTCGTTCATAAATATGCCATGGGTAAGTGGTCTTTGACCCGTTAATAGGGAAGCCCTGAACGGCGAACAGACCGGCATACCCGAAACCGCGTTTTTGAAGTTGACACTCATTGCGGCCAAGCTATCCAGATGGGGCGTTTGTACATTGGGATCTGCGGCATAACCCGTGGCCTGTGCACGCCATTGGTCGGTAAGCAAAATCAACACGTTGGGCGGAGTTTTTTTTACTACCTCCGCACCCTTTTCTTTTTTGGGATTACAGCCTATAACCAAATTAAGTATACCGACTAATACCAACAGTAGTTTAAATCGTTTCATCTTGTTTTATCTTTTTATTTGTCTTGTTCTGATCTCCAAGGGATCATCCGCCAAATCGCCGGATGCTTTTCTCCATTTCCCAAGCGCATTTTTTAGTTCAATTTGCTTTTGGGCATATTTTTCTTCTCCCGCTAGATTGACCAGTTGTCCTGGATCGTTTTCGATATCATATAGTTCTTCGAATGGCCGACCGGATTCCAATTGTTTTAAAAGTTTGTATTGAACAGGATGTGTTTCTTTGGCATCCAACGTTGCCTTATAGCTGCGATTGCCCCAGCCTTTTTCTACCATCAGATCTGCCGGAAGCTCATAGCTTTTTTCATGCATCAAATTCTGGATATAATAGAACCGTCCGTCGAAAATAATCCTGCTCGGATAGTGCTCTGCGCGTATCGGACCGTGCGAATTATGTTCCCCGAATACATAATTCCTACCTGACACTTTATCCGCGTTACCCGAAAAGATAGGTTTTAGAGATTTCCCCTGTACGGTTTCGGGAATATCGATTTTCAGATAATCCAAAATGGTGGGCATAATATCGATGTGGGAGATCAATGCCTTTGAAATTTTATCCTTTTCAACACCGGGCCCACTGGCGATATAGGGCACGTGCAAGCCTGCATAGTAGGGCGATGCCTTTGCCCTGTGATACGGCTCGCCTTGATCACCGGTAAAGATAATCAAGGTATTTTCCAACAATCCCTTTTCTTTAAGGACTTCTATAATGCTTCCCGCACAGGCATCGGCTAACTGTACCGATCCATAATATTTTACCAGATCTTCTCGCATTTTAGGTGTATCGGCCAAATATTGAGGAACCTCTATACTGTCTTTATGAGGTAGGAATTCGGGAAACTGTTCCATGTGCTTATCCAGATTGCGATGGGGCGGGGCAATATTGGCCTGAAAAAAGAAGGGCTTGTCTCCTGCATCCTCAATAAATCCTGAAATGACCTTCTTGAATTCCTCGGGATCATTTTGAACGGCATTTCGTTCGCTATATGGAAACTTCCAGGGCGGACTCATATGAAACTTTTGGGTAATGGCTGTAAAGTAACCGTTTTCTTGAAGTAACTCGGGCAAGGTTCGAATATATTCATGAATCCCTACTTTATCTATAGTGGAAGATTCTCGCGTAAATTCCTTATCGCCATCGGATAATTTTGGGGTAATCGTATTCCGCCAGTGTCCATTGGCGTGGGGAAACATTCCGGTCATTATCGAGCTTCTACTTGGCGAGCAAGAAGGCACCACGGCGAAGGCATTGGTGAACAATACGCCATTTTTGGCCAATTGGTCGGCATGGGGCGTAGCAATACCTTTGGTGCCTAACGCAGATAAATGCGCACCTTGGTCATCGGTCAAAATTAGGACAACGTTCAATGGTTTTTGAGCCTCGGTTTTTTCTATACCATTTTCCTTATATGATAAGTTGGTAAAAACAAAAAGGCTTACTAGCACTATGAAAAATCTATTCTTCATTTGTTAAGGTATATAGAAGACTTTTACTACTTCTAGTGAAGGACTGTGATTTGAATTCATTTATATTAAAGATGTCATGTGCCTCCACTACTTTTTACAAATCGTATTAATAGTATTATTTTGATCGGTCAAGCATTTTATAGCGATAGGTAAAACGGGCATTTGGGGCTACATCACCTTGGTCGTAAAATTTCATGATATCACCTCTGGGCTTGACATTGTCCGCCCATTTAAAGTCAAGATATTCCGTATGGGTTTTCAACTGGGATTTAGGGATGGCCAATTCAAGTTGATTGTCCGATATTCTAAACGCAACTTCCATTTTTCGCTGCCAGCGCCATCCTCCTTTCGATTGATATAATACGCCTTTTCCTTCTTCAGATTTAACCATATACCCATAGCCTTTCCAAGAACGGTCCTCGTCTATGCCATTTTTAATGAAAAGGGACAATCCTTCTGGATAAAGGTCATTTTTGAAATTTTGGTCCATCTTAATATGGAAATAGAAATTCTTATCATCTTCCGTGGTACGGGCCTCTATAAAATCATTTCTACCCGAGGTGTTTTCATAGGATGTAATTCGTCCCCATCCAGGATGTAATCGGTGTTGGATATCGCCCTTATGGTCATAATAGACGCTTTTTACGTCTTTCCAATCCGAAAATCTCCCATCAATTGCAATGGAATGCATGTTGACGTCTACGATTGTAGGTCTACTCCCTTTATATTTTCTGATATTGCCCACCATCTGGTAATAATAGTTATCGTTGAATCCTCCTTTCATAGGTTCTATATCTCTACTGAATTCGGCATTATATTGGTCTACAAAATAGGTGTCGCCCTCTTCTACGGGCTCCCCCATCATATTCTTGGCCTTGCCGTCATTGAAGCGCATGGCCACCCACTCGTTCCAGCCGGTAATAAAAACAAATTCGGGGTCTACCTCCAATGCGCGTTTCCATTGTTCGGCAAAAAACAGGCCTTTTCCCGGTTGTATATTGTCCGGAGGGGGTTGCCTGCCATTATGGAAACTGCGCCCAATATTGGAAATCGGATGCTGCCCAGTTGATACTACAATTTGCTCGGGTAGATCGGGGGATTCATGCCATCCATAGTTTTGTGGGTAATGATCGATCCACGGCCACTTATCCTTGCCGTCGCCAAACCATTCTTGCCCATCGGTCCATGCCCAAGAGCGTCTAAAATTGAAAAATTCCGTTATTTCCGCGTTCAAATCGTCTTTGTTTCCCATTAAAAGGGGTTTGCCTTTCCAGTAAAACCATAGATTTGGATACTTGTTTTTTTTGTAAAAACCCTCATATATCTTTTCCGTGGTCTCTACATGTTTGGTATTGGTCAAGAAAGCAATTTTAGGTACCGCCCAACCCAATTTTTCCAAGCTCGAAAAAACCCTGCAAATAGTATCTATTTGAGGCAGATAGGCCAAAGCGTTGGTAACATCAAAAACAATAACATCTATCCCGGCATCGGACAGCAACTGGGCGTGTTTCATTATGACCCATTCGTCATTGCTTAGGTAATAACCAAGGTAAGGCTCTCCCCAATGATGGAAAGCCAGCTCAGGACCATATTTTGGGTTAAGGGGATTGGCCGCTAAAATTTTGGTTATGTCATAAGGACTAACTGTGTCCGAATCGGTTTTGGGATGTACGCCTTCGTTTGGCAAAGCTTTGGTGTGCTGGTCATGACCATGTGCGCCCAGCCAAGTAAAATAAAATATACCGGTATATCTGTTCTTTTTGAGTCCGCCGGTTTCATCATTCAAGGGCAGTGTTCTTTGGAAATCGTCGGTTGCGCCCCAAGTATCGGCAAATTGTTTTGAAACCAGTTGTGGGGAACTTTCTTGGGCATATAGACCCATGCACATAAAAGTGACCGCAGTTGTTCCAAATCTCAATTTTTTCTGTAGTATTTTCATTTCATTTCCGCTTTTCTATCCAGAATATAGTAAATGTTTTCGGCTATTGGCGCCGGCATGATCATCATACCCCCGTAATTGCCACTTACACTGTTGTGGGTATCGGGCAATGCATAATCGTATTCCCCTTTAAGATAGCGTTCATATTGTTCTGGCAGGTTGTGAGGAAGCCAATTTTTGTCAATGGTCTGAGCGGCCATCCAACGGATTGCCGCATTGGTAATGCCCTCCTGAAAGCGCAGCCAATCTATTTCCGGGTCTATCTCGTCCCATTTTAGATTGTACTGGGCCACATCAGCAAACACGGAAAGCACCTCCCATTGCACATGGTCACGTACCCAATTGGCAAAATACCAATCGCTTGAGCTGAGTACGGGTTTGGTATCATATAACATCGGCAGATCATCAGGTTCCCATAGGTGGGTAAATGCAAGAATGGTACGCATCCAGTAAATTGCTTTCAGCCTGTACTTTTCCTCGTTAAATTGTTCGTAGGCCAGATAATTTCCAACAGCGGCATGGCCCGCTGCCAATAAGTTTGCGGCATGTAACGGGGTTTCCCAAAAATCTCCGGCTTCCGGCCTTTGCATGTCCAGACAAAAGTCAAATGCTTTTCTAGCGGCATCCAAAAAACGCTGGTCGTTGGTTTGTTTGCCTATGTTCAAAAGCCTGATGGCGGGCCTGATCGTGATATCCAAGGCGGTTTCTCCCCGTAATCCCATCGGCTCTATGAACGAAGTCGCTACCTTAAAGTCATCTTTTTCAATATCATCGGGATTAAAAACGAAAGATCCGTCCGGTTTTTGTTCTTTTAACCATTTTTCCCCTTCTTTGATCAAGGCGTTGTTGTCTTTGGATACATTGCCCATTTCTTGAGTTGACCAAGCGACTTTTTTTTGCAGTTCCTTGGCCACGGTACTTCTTCTATTTTCGGCGATATAACGTTTTAGAAAATCGGGTACGTTGGGCTTGATCGTATGTTCCGGCCTTTGAATGATACCGAAACCCTTACCCTTATGCCAAAAATCGGTATTGTAGGCGTTGGCGATACGGTCAAGGGTTTCTTTATAGGGCCATCTCGGTTTCGATGGTTCGGGAAGCCCCTTCCGCTTTACCCAATCGGTCAGTACTTCAACGCTATTTCCTTTGCTCAACCATAATTCCGCATCGAAATTGATAGTTTGATCAATTTTCAATTCTAAAGGAATTTTTGCGGTAACCTCATTTTCATGGCCTTCAATCGTAGCATCGGGAACCATCAAACCCATTAAATGATTGTTTTTACGATCCACAAAATTCGGCGATGCGAAAACGGGCTGAGGCTTGTGGTCTCTATAATTGAACCATCGTGATGCGGTTTGCTTGGGATCATAGGAAAGCCCGATACCATAACCCTCATGACTTATGGCCATTGCCGGAACAGACACCTTGTTCGGGTGCGGTGCTACCCGCAAAGCCCAAGGGTCCTTAAAAAAATCGGTTCCGCTGGTCCATTCATCATCTATGGCCCAATCGACACCTGGAAGTATAGCGTCCGTTTTTTCCGTCTTAAAGGAATCTTCGCCTACTTTCAGCCATGGCCCTCGAACATATTCGGCGTTATAGTTTCCGGTAGCCTTTAAACGGTATGTTAATTTTATAAATTGTGAATCGTCATTCATACTAAAAGTAACGGTTCCTTTTATAGCCGGTTCGGAAAACGGATAGGCCATCCAATTCTCGAAGGAAGTGCCTTTAAGAACCTCCCTGACTACTACAGATGCTACTTTAAAAGTTAGTTCTTCACCTTCATCCGTCTTTTGTTTGCTGTAAGATTCTGCCACAAAGCGTACGGGAATGTCTTGGTCTTGCAACTTTATCTCGCCCAAGTGTTCCAATACCGCCATCATTTTACCAGAAGGCGTATACACTTCTCCCCAACCCCAACCTTTGATTCTTTTATGAAAATTCAGTTTTATAAATTTATTGCCAATGGAAACCGATTCCCCGGAATAACTGGTGCGTTTAAAGTTCGGTCCATTTTGGGCATTATTGGTTATCGGCAATACCGCCAAGACCATTAAAATAAAAAACCCCTTAATTGCCTTCATTCTACTTTTTTAATAGCTTGGATACTTATCGATTGGGAAATCATGGGTCTTGCCCAAAAGACTCTCGACCTTAGGGTCGTAGTTTGGATTTTTGATAGGTAATAATCCTCCTATTTCTGTAACATGGTCTTCCACCATTTTGGAAAGCTCTGTTACTAATTCGGGATGCTCTGAACTGATATCCGTTGTCTCTCCGATATCTGCTTTCAAATCATAAAGTTTAAAGGCATCTGAGCGATTCTCCCCTTCCCCGTATTCTTTTATCAATTTGTAATCGTTATACCAAACCGCCGTTGAGGGCACATTGTGGGTTACAGGCATATAGTGTGGAAAATGGCTATATATCGCCTCGCGCTCCAAAGGTTTATCCTTTTTAAGGACCTCAACAAGGCTAACGCCATCCAACAATTGATCGGGATTAGCTTTGGTTTCAGTTACTTCTAAAAATGTGGGATAAAAATCCATACTTTGGATGATCTCATCAGAAACAGTGTTTGGTTCGATTTGGCCGTTCCAGGCTACAATACACGGAACCCGAATACCTCCTTCATGAATATTTCCCTTGCCAAAACTTAACGGATAATTGTTGGTCGGGAATTCTCCGTTAACCACATCGTACATGTTTCCTCCATTGTCCGAAAAGAAAACGATGAGGGTATTGTCCATGAGTTGAAGTTCTTCAAGTTTGTCGAGCATCCTTCCCAAACTTTTATCCATACTTTCAATCATTCCGCCCATAATGGCATTGTTCTGATTACCGCGCGGGTCGGTCTTTTGTTCGTATTTGGTTATTAAGTTTAAAGGTGCTTGATAAGGCGCATGAACGGCAAATTGCCAAAAATTTAGAAAAAAAGGTTTTTCTTGATGGTTTTCCAGAAATGTTAAAGCTTCGTCGGTAATGCGATCTGTGATGTATTCTTTATCCTTTTTATCAGGTAGCGTGCTGATATTATAAGGTGAAAAGTAACTTGGTGGTCCGGGATGGTGCCCGCCACCAATATTGATATCAAAACCTTGTTTTTTTGGCCAATATGCTTCATGGCCCAAATGCCACTTTCCGATATGGGCCGTGGTATAACCATTCGTTTTTAATGCTTCCGCTATGGTGAATTCCTCTAAGGGCATAAACGTCCGTGAACCGGGACAGGCCATTTTCATCCAAGGGGCACCTTTTTCCGCGGCCAACGAAACATCCGGGTTTGGAGGCAAATGTCCCGCGGGGGTAGTCAGTGAAAAACGCCCCGGATGCTTGCCCGATAGAATGCTTGCCCGCGTTGGCGAACAAAGTGCATTTGCCGCATAGGCACGGGTAAAACGCTTTCCCATTTTTGCCAAACGGGTTATGTTCGGTGTCTCATAATATTCACTGCCATAGACTTCGGAATCCATCCAACCCATATCATCGACCATGAAGAAAATGATATTCGGCTTTTCGTGTCCTTTTACAATTTCCGGTTTTGCCTCTTTTTCTTTACAGGATTGATTAAATATAATCCCAAAAAAAAGAAAGATGAACAAGCTGATTTTTACGCTTTTCTTCATTTTTTATTATTTTGTCGTTGCTGCTCCGATGCTTCATACGATAAATGACCTGTAGACCCCGCGCCTAAAATCTCATATCGCTGCTCGGGTACTTGTGCGCGATGCCGGTCGATGGTCTCGGCATATTTTGGTTCGTTGATGACATTGTACCATTCATGGGGATCGTTGCCATGGTCATAGAATTCCTCGGAACCATCGTTGTACTGAATAAAACGATAGCCATCGGATACAATGGCATAATTGCCGGGGCCAAAACTTGTTCTGGCAAAATGGGGCCATTCGGCTTCGGTATTTTTTAACAAAGGCACTAGCGAATTGCCTTCATGCTTTGGATCAGGTTCGAGATCGCTCAGTTCTAGCAAGGTGGGATAGATATCCAACAGTTGAACGGGCTTGGTGCATACTTTTCCTTTGGGGATGCCCGGTCCCATGATGATCAACGGCACTCTCGCACCATCTTCCCACAGGCTGCGCTTTGCAAAACGTTCTTTTTCCCCGAGATGAAAGCCATGGTCGCTGAAAAGCACCACATAGGTGTTCTCCCCATAATCGCCATTGTCCAAGGCGGTAAGTACCCGGCCTACTTGTTCGTCCACAAAACTGACACAGGCCAAATAGGACTGTACCAAAGGTTTCCAAGCATCGTTTTCCGTTACCCATTCATACGTCGGCGATACGTGTTTCAAACGGGTAATATCAATACCATAGGAAGAAATATCGTTCAGGTCATCTTGAACGGTCTTGGGCAATTGAAGCGATTCCAAAGGATATATGTCGAACCATTTTTGAGGCGCATATTGGGGTACATGCGGGCGATAGAATCCCACGCCCATCCAGAAGGGCCGGTCCTGTTTTTCGGACAACCGCTCTTCGGCCCAGCTTGCGATTTGATAATCGGGCATCTGATCATCACGCTCCGGAAACACGCCCCAGTCCCAAAGCGGATGCCCAGGATAATCGCTGATCTTTTTTTCGGGCATGGGACCGAAACCTCCAAATTGCCCGGCGTAATTGGGAATATGGGTTTCGTTAAGCCCTTGGGCATTATGGAACAGCTTGCCCCCACCGAATACATGATATCCCTCTTTTTCGAACCGTTTTGGCATTACGATACTTTTGTTCGCCACCGGGGATTCGGTGATATCAGGATTCAAAAAATAAATTCCGGAAGTGCTCGGATACAATGAAGTCATTATGCTCGCACGCGATGGATTGCAAACGGGAGCCTGACACTGTGCGTTGCTAAAAAGAACGCCCCGCTGCGCCATTCGATCCATATTAGGGGTCTTGGCCTGCGGATGCCCGCCCAAAACCCCGATCCAATCGTTAAGATCGTCCACTGCGATCAGCAATACGTTCGGCTTTTCGGATACTTTAGGGGTTTCTGTCTTTTTATTGGAAGTACAGGCCCCTAGCATACACAAAAGTGCAACCGCCGTAATAAATGTTGGTTTATTTCCCATAATTTATTGCACTATGCGCAATCCTTCAGGAGCATCGATTTCAGTTTTTATCGAGCCATCCGAATTTTTCTGATGACTTACTTTCAAGATGCCGTGTTTGGTCGGAAAACTTCCTTTGACCCATTCAAGATCTCCCAAATTGGGGTCGATTTTAACGGTTTCCCCGGCATCCATCACGTGTATTCCTAAAATGTGCTGGCTCATCCATGCCGTAGGGCCGCTGGCCCAGCCATGACATAGGCTATGGCGATACCCTACATAGCAGTATTCCCCAAAATCGCCATGGATATCGAAATTGGTCGATGGAACCAATTCATCGATCCGCCCGCTATTGGGCACATCCAGTATGTCAAAATCTTCCCAAAAAGTGGTCGCGCCCAAATCGATCATACCGCCCCAATAATCGCGGATTACTCGAAGTCCCCCTTCATAATCCCCTGCCTTTGCCATGGCTTCCAATATGTAGTAACCATAAAAGGTCGACATGCGCTGAACGCCGTCTTTCGTCAAAATTTCGGCATTGATCTTGCCCGCATCTTCCAGATCGGCCAAGGCCATTAAAGCTGCGGCCTGTTTGGTGGTATTGCCCTTGGGCTTATGTTTGCGCAGCCTTTCCGATATCTTTAGATACTTCTTTTGAAGATCCGGTTTGCCGTAGATGCCCATCATCTCGCTTCCAGCTTCGAAGGTCATAACCATCATCGCTTGGAGGCCGGAATGAACTGCTTCCGGAATCTCACTTGTCGCCCAATCCATGAATCGGCCTCCATCGAGAATTTCTTTATTGTCTTTATCAATAAATGTGCTCAGTTGGTCCAAAAGCGCGATCATATAACTTTCCTGTTCTTTCAAATAGTCAAGATCCCCGTGATAATCAAACACGTTTTTATGAATGAGCAACCACCACATAGAATAGGAGCTGAGGCCGTTCATCCACTGTGGAAGCGGGTGTTGATCGCGAGCCAGATCCAGACTTTTGTGAACGATGTCATGATTGCCAAAAACGGAATTGATGGTCATCACTTCAGGGTGCATATCGCCGACCCAAACCAAACGGTCGCGTTTTATGCCATCCCAAAGGTAATTTTGCATGTTCAGATGTACGGTATAGGCACCGACATCCCAGATTTCGTTCAGACGTTCATCGCTACTTTCGAAGGAGCCCAAATACGCAATATCGCGATATATGAAGGCGGCATCGATGGACTTTATAGGCGCGTCTTCGTTGGCCTCTACTACATCGATACGTAAAAACCGAAAACCGGTTTCCCCCACTTCTATCGTACCCAGCCAAGGCACCTCAACAATAAAATCGCGCAAGGAATGTTCATTGGTCGCGTTCTGTTTTCCACCAATTTCGGACATGGCCTCGCCTACAGACTCCCCAAAACGAAGCCTTAGTTTTAAAGGTGTTTTACTTTCCCTGATTCCCATGGAGATTTTTACGCCACCGCTGATTTCCTTGCCGTAATCCAACAAAATACCCGGCTTGGTTTCAGCGGTACTCACAAAACGGAAAAGGTTTTCATCGTTCACGGCCACTTGTCCGTTTCCTTTTTTTAGCAAGGTTTCGGCATTCTTGATGTATTCGCCGGTATCATCCGACTGCCAAACAATGCGTTGTGGCGTCAAGTAGGTCTTGACCATTTCGGAGTGGCTGGCCTTCTCGGTATATTCCGACCCAAAAATAGGCGGTAATTGGGCTTGAAGGGTTTGGACTACTAGAAATACTATGGCTAAGAGAAGGCCTTTTTTCATTTTTGCTGTGATTGATTTCTGTTGCTAAGCGGTAATTTCGATAAAAATAGGATTTGAAAAAGGTTTATCTATCCTGCACTATACTGTTGTTGTTAGGCGTATACTTCGCCGTATCGAAACAATTCTTGATTTTCTCATTTTCTAGGATTGCCGATTCGTGAATTAAAAGATTCGATGTTGAGGCTCGGGTCGCTGTCTTAAATTTTCAAGGCTGCTTTGGATATTTGGCTTTGAGTGCTTCCGGCATGGCCGTCGGGGTGTATAGATCTCCCGATCCTCGGTCTCCTTGAGGTGTGTAATGAATACTGGTTGATGTGCTTTCGGGTATATAGTCGATTTTGCCGCTCGTTGTCTTCCACCAATTCAACCATTCGGCATGTAACGCACGTACTTTTTTCGGAAGATCTTTAGAAAGGTCATTAGTTTCTAAGGGATCCTCTTTGATATTATATAATTCCCAGCCAGAACCATCCACATCGACCAAACTCCATTTTGACGTGCGTATGGCGCGGTTGTCCATAAATTGGAAAAAAAGGGGCGATTTCCTGCGAAACTTTTTTCCTTGTAATAAGGGAACAAAGGATTTTCCGGCCAAGGCATCCGTAAACGGGGATTGTTTTAGGGAGTTATCGGTAAGATCCAAAATCGTAGGCATCACATCCACCACATGTAAAGCTTCGGTACGGAGTCCGCCTTTATTTTGGATGCCTTTGGGCCAATAGGCGATAGCTCCGGTCTTAACCCCGCCATTATGCTGACTGATTTTATAGAGTCTATTTGGCCCCACCGCAGCGTAGGCCCAACCGGTGCCAGGTTGATAGTTCGAGCCGATGTCGCCGGGCAACAGGCCTCTTTTGAGCATTTCTTCATCCATTACCGAAAACGAATCGGTACCGTTATCGCTCATAAAGAGTATTAAGGTATTCTCGGCTTGATCATTTGCCTCCAAGGATTGTATGAGTTTGCCGATCCCTTTGTCCATACGTTCCACCATCGCGGCATAGACCGCCATGCGCAAGTCTTCTAAATCTTTTTGCTCGGGGGACAATGACTCCCAATCGGGCAAATTTTGCGGATATGCAGGTAAAGGGGTATCCGCTTTTATAATTCCGAATTTGATCTGGTTGTTAATCCGCGCGTTGCGAATGGCCTGCCATCCTTTTATATAGTTGCCCCGATGCGCCATGATTTCTTCCTTGGGGGCCTGTAGCGGGTTATGCGGCGCTTGATAGCTGAGGTACAGAAAAAAGGGCTCGTTGGTTGTATTGTCCTCGGGAGCGATAAAGTCGATGGCATGATCTGTAAAAGCATCCGTGCTATAAAAGTCGTTCCCGAATTCGGTAAAAGGTTCTTTGTTCCTGCGGTAATCCTTACTTCCTGCAAAATAACTGGAATAGCCTCCCAAGAATCCGAAAAAGTAATCAAAACCTTTGTCGTTGGGTTCCCCGTTGAGGTGCCATTTGCCCACCAGACCCGTGCGATAGCCCGACTCTTTTAGTTTTTGGGCAAGATTGACATCCCTTTCGATGCCATATCCGGCCTTGGGCCACCATCTTCCCGTTAACAAAGAACTACGGGAAATCACGCACATACCCGCATTGTACATATTGGGAAGGCGTAATCCATCTTGGGCCATTCTGTCTAAAGCAGGTGTTTTGATTTCCCCGCCGTAACAGCCGAGATCACTATATCCCAAATCATCCGCAACGATCAAAATGATGTTCGGTCTATTGTTTTGTTGTGCGGCCACGGATAAACAATAAATGAAACCTAAAAATAGTACAATTGTCTTTTTGGTCATAGTGCTCCGCGCTTTGGTAATTTCTACTTGGAAGTAGGAATAATTTAGGTAAAAAAACCTAAAAAATCACAATAATTCATCCTGCACTATGCTGGTTGTTGCAACTCCAAAAAGAATATTCCATCAGGCAGGGAAGTACAGGATGCT
Organism: Pricia sp.; assembly: GCF_041745955.1. Taxonomy (NCBI): domain Bacteria; kingdom Pseudomonadati; phylum Bacteroidota; class Flavobacteriia; order Flavobacteriales; family Flavobacteriaceae; genus Pricia; species Pricia sp. The sequence goes on along the minus strand of NZ_JBGTHY010000089.1, from coordinate 14,831 downwards.
TTTTTAAGGTCGAAGCGCTAATCTTGTTCATAGTCAGGTATCAGGGTTTGTAAGCGACTATTACATCCTGATAAAACAACATTTTAGAAGCTACCATACTTGTGAAAAATTCTTAGTCTAGTATACAACCACATGAACAGAACAATAACGCTCCTTTTCTTAGGGTTTTTAATGTTGGCCTGCCAAGGGACTACAGAAACCGATCACTTTATCAAGATTGAAAAAGTAACTATCAACTATCTTGAAAACCCACTCGGTATCGATGATCCGGAACCAAGTATTAGTTGGATAATGTCTTCGGAAGGAAGAAACAAAAAACAGTCGGCCTATCAGATCAAAGTAGCCTATTCGGAGAAAAGCCTTGAAGGGGACACGGATCTTCTGTGGGATACGGGCAAACAATTGTCAGATCAAAACGTCCAAGTGCGCTATGCCGGGATCAGCTTAGGTTCGGGTCAGCGTTGTTATTATAAAATCAAGATTTGGGACGAAAAGGATGCTGCTTCTGATTGGAGCGAAACGGGTTTTTGGACCATGGGATTACTGGACCGGCAAGACTGGAAAGCCAAATGGATCGGTTTTGAAACTAAGGACAACGACCCCAAAGACCCTTTACATTTGCCTGCCGCCCCTTATTTGAGAAAACCCTTTTCGGTAAAAGGGGAGATCAAAAAAGCAAATTTGTACGTGACCTCGCTGGGCGTTTTTGAAATGTCTTTGAACGGTAAGAAGATCGGAAAAGATCTGCTGGCCCCGGGATGGTCAGACTACAACAAACGTATTTATTATAGAACCTATGATGTAGGCGATTATCTTGATCAGGGGGCAAATGCCTTGGGCGGCATTTTGGGCGATGGTTGGTATGCAGGCTACGTAGGGCCTAAAGAACTATCGAATCCGAGGAATCGGGAACTTTACGGTCTGCACCCCGCATTGTTCTGTCAGTTGGAGATCGAATATGAAGATGGAAAAAAGGAAACGATTGTCTCCGATGAAAGCTGGAAAGCGAGTGAAGGTCCATTGGTCTATGCCGATCTACTTATGGGAGTAGGTTATAACGCCAATTTGGAACTGACCGGTTGGAACACGCCCGATTACAACGATCAAGATTGGGCCAAGGCCTATATCCATAAAGGTACGGAAGGCAGCCTAGAGGCCTACCCCGGAAATAGCATCCAAGTTTACGATGAACTGAAACCTGTCGAAATTACCGAACCTACCAAAGGCACCTATATTTTTAATTTGGGACAGAATTTTGCAGGTCATGCCAGATTAAAGGTTTCCGGAAGTAAAAACGATACGGTAGTTATGCGTTTTGGGGAACGGTTGCATTCTGACGGCACCTTGATGACCGAGAACCTAAGGTTTGCCAGGGCCACGGATACCTATATTCTCAAAGGGGAAGGAATCGAAGAATGGGAGCCCAAGTTTACCTATCACGGGTTTCAATACGTTGAGGTAACCGGTCTACAAGACAAACCGGACAAGAATACGATTACGGGAATCGCTTTTGGTTCCTCGACCCCCATGGAAAGCACGTTCACGTCTTCGGACGAGACCTTGAACCGCATGTTCGAAAATGTAATCTGGACACAGCGTTCCAACTTTATGGAAGTACCTACGGACAGTCCACAGCGCGATGAACGTTTGGGCTGGTTGGGCGATGTACAGATATTTTCCGAATCGGCGCTTTACAATGCCAGTTTGGGTGCCTTCAACGCCAAATGGTTCGCCGATGTACGTGATGCCCAATATGATTTCGGACCCTATTCCACTTTTGCGCCCCGGCCTTACCCTGACCTGGTCTGGTATTCCCCGGGATGGATGGAAGCCGGTGTTATGGTGCCTTACCATACCTATAAATTCTATGGAGACACCAAAATCGTAGCTGATCATTATGGATCCATGACCCGTTTTATGGAGTATCATATTGATAAAAGTAAAAAAACCGATTATTTTTATCCTGAAAATTCATGGACGGAAGTCGCTCCCAAAGGAGGGTTTGGCGATTGGCTTTCCATGACCGATAAAAATCTCGCACATGATATTATGGCATCGATGTATTTTCAAAATGCCCTGAAGATGATGGCCGAGATGAGTACGGCCATTGGCAAAAAAGAGAAGGCCAAATATTATCGAAATACCTATGAAACCTCGGTAGCGGCATTTATCGACCACTATTTGGACGATGAAGGAAAATTTCAAATCGACGAAACGGCATACGGAGATGGGGCGGGTTATTTTGAAGGCGAAAAAGGGTTTACCGGTCATACGCAATCGGCTTATGCCACAGCCCTTTATTTTGACCTACTCCCGGAAGGACTGAAAGAAAAAGCCGGTAATCATTTGGTATCCCTCATCGAAGAAAATAATTACCTGCCCTCTTCCGGAATTTTGGGAATTCGACAATTGTTGCCTGCACTTTCTTCTGTGGGACGTTCAGATTTGGCCTATCGGATCTTGTTGAAAAAAGATTATCCAAGTTGGGGGTTTCAGGTAAAGCATGGCGCAACCACTATTTGGGAACGCTGGAACAGCTATACGCCTGAAAAGGGATTCAACGGCGAGATGAACGCTAAAATGAATTCTTTCAACCATTATGCCTTTGGTGCGTTTTCTCAATATCTGTTCAGCGATATGGCCGGCATCGACACAAAAGGGGTAGGATTTAAGAACATCATCATCCGACCTGATTTGGGAAATCGTTCTCTATCGCATGTACGGGGGGAATATGGTTCCATCAATGGGAAAATCATTTCTTCATGGACCATCACGGATAATGGATTTGAATTGGAGGTCGACATACCGGTAAACACTACGGCCAAAGTCTATGTGCCGGCAGGTAATGAAGATGAGGTTAAAGAAGGTGGAAACGCAATCGATTCAGAGCGGATTAAATTCCTGAAACAAGAAGGAACCTATAAATTGTTTGAAGTAGGTTCTGGAAATTATGTATTCAAGACCACTTTTTTGGACAACTAAGAAATAAGGCTATACTCTTCAATAATCGCTCCTGCAAGTGTTTGTTCGTTCTCGATTTTAAGATATATCCCGGATTTCCATGCTTGGATTTGACTAAAAGTTGACTGTTAAAGTTAAAAACTTTTCAATAAACAGTACAGTACAGGATAGATTAAAACAAAAACACCGTTAATATTGTCATAACTTAAACTTAACAGATGAAATCATGAGATACTACTTTAAAAAAATCCTAAAAAGAACACTGTTTCTTTGCTTAATGGTTTTCGCACTAGGTATGTATGCCCAAGGAAAAATTGTGACCGGTACCATAACTTCTTCAGATGGTGAGCCTTTGCCAGGTGCTTCTGTCGTCCAAAGAGGTACCGGCAATGGTGTTCAGTCCGATTTTGACGGAAATTATCAAATTGAGCTTTTGGCCGGCACCGATGTTCTTGTATTTTCCTATGTTGGTTTCAGTTTGCGGGAGGAAGCCGTTGGTAACAGAACGACGGTCGATATCGTTTTACAGGAAGATGCACAAAACCTTGATGAAGTTGTTGTTGTCGGATACGGTTCGCAAAAGAAAACCGATATCACGGGCGCTGTTGCTTCGGTAGGGAGTGAAGATTTGGAAAAGGCCGTATTTAATTCCGTTGATCAGGTATTGCAAGGTCGTAGTAGCGGTGTACTCGTTACATCGGCTTCGGGCGAGCCGGGTGCAGCGGCAAATATCCGAATTCGAGGTAACAATTCCATTTCGGGAGATAACTCGCCACTCTATGTGGTCGATGGAATTCCAATTACCGGATCACCTAATTTTAATCCCCAAGAAATTGAAAATATGGAAGTTTTGAAGGATGCATCCGCCACCGCCATTTATGGTTCTAGGGGTGCTAACGGAGTTATCCTTATTACTACAAAAAGGGGGGAAACAGGCAAAACAACAATCGACTTTTATGTCAACAACACCTTTTCCAGTATTGATCAGACCTATGAGGTGTTGAATGGCCAAGATTATGCGGAATACCGAAATGAAGCTAACGCGGCGCTGGGTAACGCTATACCCTTTCCCAATCCTCAGCAATACGCAGGTCAAGGGTTTGATTGGCTCGATGAAATTACGCGTACAGGTCTCCGTTCGGAATACGGAATTAATTTTTCGGGAGGTAGTGATGATGCCAGGTATTTTGTTTCAACAAATTTATTGGACGACAAAGGCGTTATTACAGGTTCAAAATTTAAGAGAGCGAGTGTTAGGGCCAATGTAGATTTAGATGCCATGAACGACAAGCTCAATCTAAAGTTTAGCGTCAATGGAACCCAGACCCAGAACTTTCGCTCCGTGACCGACAACCGTGCCTTTCCGGCGGGAGCAGGGCCGATTTTCAACGCATTGACCTCCGAGCCCATTGTGCCCACTATCGATTATTCAGGCTTTACAGGTGAGAACCAACAGTTTTACAACCCGTATTTGGAGGTGACACAACAAGATGACAGAGAGTTTCTGACCAATTTATTGGGCAGTCTTGAAGCCACCTATAAGATTACGGAAAACCTATCTTACACCTTCAATGGGGGAATCAATTTTCGTTTAGGTACTAGGGATATATATACGCCTTCGAATGTGGGCAGTGGAATTTTATCTAATGGTGTAGGGTCATCCGGCAATAATAGGGCCTATGATTACATTGCAAGTAATTACCTTACTTACACCGATCTTTTTGGTGAAAAACATGATTTTTCTGCCACCTTGGGAACGGAATATAGCGAATTCAATAATTATAGCACATCCTTGAGTGTAGCCAACTTTGGTGTAGAACTTCTTGGTTTTGATAGTTTTGGCGTAGCTACAGGTATCCCGAACGTAGGCTCGAATAGGAGTCAAAGTGTATTGCAGTCGGGTTTTGCCAGATTAAATTACTCCTTTATGAACAAATACCTATTGACCGCTACAATGCGGGCCGATGGTTCCTCTAGGTTCGCAGATAATCAAAAATGGGGCTATTTTCCATCGGCAGCCATAGGATGGCGGGTTTCCGAAGAGAATTTTTTAAAGGACAATCAAACGCTTTCCAACCTTAAATTTAGAGCTTCTTGGGGTGAAACGGGCAGTCAATCCATTGCACCCTATCAATCTTTGTCCCGTTACGGAACAACGGTTTATTCTATTGGCAATGCGCCAACCTTGGGTTTTGTGCCTCAAAGTGTGGCCAATCCCAATTTAAAATGGGAGACTACCGAGCAATTGAATTTAGGTATTGACTTAGGTCTTTTTAACAATAGGCTGAGTTTTACTTTTGATTATTTTGAAAAGACCACAAAAGACCTGTTACAAAGTATTTCGATACCATCGCAATCGGGTTTTGGTAATGCCCTTATTAATTTTGGTAGTATTGAAAACGAAGGAATTGAACTTTCGGTAGATGCGCTCGTCATCAATGGGAAAGATTTTCAATGGAATACAGTCCTGAATTACACCGCCTATAAAACAAAGGTTTTGGAGCTTGGAGGCGACGAAGAAATTTTTGGGCCTAGTTTTGGAATCAATGTTTATGGCAATGGTCATATTTATAGACCAGGTGATGAGTTTGGACTTTTTTACGGCCTGAAAGCTATTGGTCTTATTCAAGAAAGTGACTTTGACACTGATGGAAATCCAACTTTTGCCATAAATCGCAATGACACGGATCTGGGGCACTGGAAATTCGAAGATATAAGCGGCCCTGAGGGAGTGCCCGATGGTATTATTAGTGGCGAGGATCGCACAATAATCGGTAATCCGAACCCAGATTTTTTGTTTGGTTGGAACAATGATTTTACATATAGGAATTTAACGCTCAACGTGTTCGTACAGGGTTCTATAGGAAATGACCTTTACAATCCCCTGCGTACTACCATAAGTTCGGGATTCTTCAATAATGAAGCCTATAAAAACCAGTCTGTAGAATGGTACAACAATCGGTGGACCCCTAACAATCCTACAAACGATATTCGCTACCCCTCGGTTAACAGTATTTCGCCACCAGTCGCCAACTACATGGTCGAAGACGGCAGCTATATTCGTTTAAAGAACGTGTCGTTGAGATATAATGTCCCTTTACCGGATAATATCGGACTTACCGGACTTCAATTTTTCGTAACAGGAACCAATTTGATTACCATTACCGACTATAGCGGTTTTGATCCCGAGGTCAGTTCTGTTGATGCCGATACCATACGACCGGTAAGTAGCGGTTTGGCCCCAGGGGTTGACCTAGGTGCTTACCCAAGGCCAAAATCATACACATTGGGACTAAATCTTTCATTCTAACCTTTATTATAAGATCATGAAAAGAATATTCAAAATTATTATTTTACTTACCCTCGTTATAGGCTGTGAGCCCTTGGAGGAGGTGCCATTCTCTTCGTTGGCCGTAGAAAATCTATATAAGGACGAAGACGATGTGGATGCAGCTTTATATGGCGCCTATGCTGCCATGAACAATGGCATTGATGAACTTTGGTATTTTCTTGCCACATCCGGCCCCGGTGAGAGTGTTGTTGTTCGTCTTAAAGGAGACGGGAATCAAGGCCAGTTATCAGGTCTGAATTTTCAGCCCGGAACTGCGCACGGATCTTGGTGGCCCAACTTTTACACGGGTATAAATCGAGCCAATTCAATAATCGCCAACATTTCAAAGGCTGGTCTTGAACCGACTGTCGAAGAACAAAAAATTGCCGAGGCAAGGTTTTTGCGGGGTTGGTACTATTTCAATTTGGTGAAATGGTTCGGTGGAGTGCCACTTCAACTAGAAGCAACCGCCGATTTTTCAGATGAATCGATAAAGAAACCTAGAAATTCGATCGAAGAAGTATATAACGTCATTATAGAAGATTTGAAGGTGGCCGAAAATCTTTTGCCCGATAGTTGGGATTCTTCCGATTTTGGAAGGGCCACTTCTTGGACTGCAAAAGCTTATTTGGGTAAAGTGTATCTGCACATGGCAGGAAAACCATTAGAACAAAATGAAATGTATGCCCTTGCTGCCGAAAAATTGCAAGAAGTAGTCAATAATGGACCATACGCCCTGCAAAATAATTTTGCGGATATCTTCTCGGTCGGCAACGAGGCCAATTCCGAGATTATTTTCGCAAGGCCCAATATTGCCGAGGCGGGAGCGGGAAGCGTTTTGAACTTTTTTGTAGGAGCGCCCTTATCACCCCATGCCTTTGCAGGTGGTCAATATCAAGTTGGCTTCGCGGAATCTTTTTATAATTCGTATTCGCCCACCGACTTAAGAAGGGATGTGACTCTTCTATATTCCTACGTTAATAGCAATGGGGATACGGTAACTTTCAACGACCCCAATAATCCCGGTGATCTCCCTTTTGGAGGTTATAACGAACCCAAAGGAATCGGTTTTGGCAAATTGTTGGACGTTGGAGGGGCACCAGATAGTCCTTTTTCCCATCGAAGTGATTTTATTTTTATGCGCTATGCCGATGTGCTGCTTATGTTGGGCGAAGCATTAAATGAAAGTGGCAGTTCTACCGAGGCCTTGAATTATATAAATCAGATACGCGATAGGGCAGGTTTAGATGATATAGCTACATCTGGTCAATCGGAATTGCGTGATATTATCAAGCAAGAAAGAAAATGGGAATTGGCCGGTGAATTTACCGAATATCCTGATTTACAACGATGGGGCGATATTGAGGCGTCGCTACAAAATAATGAAGATGCGCAATTCTTCGGCACGGTGTATAACCCAAAATTAGAGTTACTTCCTATTCCTCAAGGTCAAATTGATGCAAATGAGAATCTAGTTCAGAACCCTGGTTATTGATATTCCTAAGTTTTGTAGTTTTTAAATGACTGGATCAATTTCGAAGGGGTAAATCAATAAAATTTGCCCCTTTTTTTAATCTTATGACTTTGATTTAATTTAAAGCCAATGTTAATCAAGGTAACCTAATTATTGATATTTATGAATACAATACTTTCCAAAATAGCGATACTTTTATGTCTTTTTGATTGTTCGAAGGTAAGTGCTATGATTCAAGAGACAGTACTTTACATAGGCGAACCCCGAGTCGAATATCACGAAAACCCTGAAGGGTTGGATGTCTTAAAACCTCGATTTAGTTGGATCTTGAAGGGAAAGGGAAGAAACAGGTCGCAATCGGCCTATCAAATATTGGTCGCCTCTTCTAACGAAAAGCTTTCCCAAAACGAGGGAGATATCTGGGACAGCGGAAAGGTAAGATCAAATAGCACCAATCAAATTCAATATGAGGGTGTCTCACTTACATCAAATACAAGGTATTATTGGAAAGCAAAGATTTGGGACGAATCGAACCAAGAATCCGAATGGAGCACACCGGCACATTGGTCAATGGGGCTGCTAAGATTTTCGAATTGGAAAGGCCTTTTCATAAGTCATGACGTGGGCTATGATAAAACCGACAAGTATGATAGCCTATATCTTCCTCCGGCAAGATATCTGCGCAAATCCTTTATGCTAAATAAGAAAGTAAAAAAGGCAACGGCCTATGTTACGGCATTGGGTCTTTATGAACTCAGACTTAATGGCAAAAAGCTAGGCGATGCTAATTTTTTACCGGGATGGACCGACTATAACAAACGTTTATATTATCAAACTTTCGATATCACGGATAGCTTACAACAAGGCGAAAACGTAATAGGGGCGGTAATCGCAGATGGCTGGTATTCGGGATACATTGGTTATGCCCTATTGGTGCGTTTGGATAAAGTCAGGGAATTTTATGGGGTAAATCCGTCTTTTATGGGACAAATTCACGTAGAATATGAGGATGGGAGCTCTGAAATTATAGCTTCTGACACTACTTGGAAGGCCAATGAAGGCCCCACCCGGGAAGCCGATATCATCATGGGCGAGACCTACGATGCCCGACTGGAAAATTCGGGGTGGGATGCCCCAAATTATAATGATAAGGACTGGAAAGCTCCAAAGGTGTACACCTACCCCAATGGAAAGTTAGAGGCACACCCCGGAACACTGGTCAAAAATAGGGAACGGTTGAAACCTACTGAAATAACCGAGCCCAGCCCGGGTACCTATGTCTTTAATTTGGGAAAAAACGTTGCTGGTATTGCCGAACTCAAAGTAGAAGGCCCAAAAGGAACGAAAGTACAACTTCGCTTTGGGGAAATTTTAAAGAGTGATGGCAACATACAGACTGAAAATCTCCGACTGGCAAGGGCTACCGACACCTATATCTTAAAAGGGGTTGGTGTGGAAACATGGCAGCCGAAATTTACGTATCACGGTTTTCAATATGTAGAGGTCACGGGATACCCCGGGAAACCCACCGCCGATGCCATTACCGGAATGGTACTAAGTTCGATTGAGACCGACGCAAGTACGTTCAGTTCTTCGAACGCCATGAACAATACCCTTTTCGAGAATATTAGGACGACCCAAAGCGCGAACTTTTTCGAAGTGCCTACCGATTGTCCCCAAAGGGATGAACGCCTAGGGTGGACGGGGGATGCCCAGACCTATATGCGCTCGGCTACCTACAATGCCGATGTCGCGGCTTTTATGACAAAATTTTTGATCGATCTTGACGATGCACAACGCTGGTATGGGGCTTATCCTAATTTTGCACCTTTTCCATATTCTCGGCCCGATCAATATTCCCCAGCTTGGATGGACGCTGGAATAATCATTCCCTACAACATGTACAAAGTGTATAATGACACCCGTATTTTGGAATATATGTATGAGGGTATGGAAGAATTCATGCAGTTTCAAGAGGATGCAAGCACAGATTATTTAAGACCGGGCGGCGGCAACAATTGGGGCGATTGGCTTGCGGTAAACGAAGAGACCAGCCACGATTTTGTAGGAGCCTCATTTTACGGCTACGATGCCAAATTAATGGCCGAAATGGCAGAGGCATTGGGCAAAACGGAAGATGCCGCCAAGTATAGGACGCTGTTCGAAAATATAAAAAAAGCATTTGCTGAAAAATATATTTTAGCAGATGGCCGAACCTCGGAAGATACCCAGACGACCTATGCTTTGGCACTTTATTTCGATCTTTATCCTGATGATCTGGCCGAAAAAGGAGCGGCGCGCCTAGCGGAAAAAATCGAAAGGAACGGGTTCAAGTTCGCGACAGGTTTTTTAGGAACCAAGCACGTCATGTTGGCCTTGTCAAAATATGGATATAACGATATTTCGTATAAAATATTCCAACAGACCGAATACCCCAGTTGGGGCTATTCCGTGGAAAACGGAAGTACTTCCATCTGGGAAAGATGGAATAGCTATACCAAAGATGACGCGGAAAATTCAGACCTTAATGCAAAAATGAACTCTTTTAGCCATTATGCCTTCGGTTCGGTAGCGGAATGGATGTTTCAACACGCCGTAGGCATCGATACCGAAGATTCGGGGTATCGAAATATCATTATCAAGCCTGCCATAAGTAAAGAAATGGATTTTATAAAAGGAAGTTATAAAAGTATCAACGGTACGATATCATCGGCCTGGAACTGGAAGGGGAATAAAGTAATCATGAACATTGAGATTCCGATAAATACAAGGGCTAAAGTTTATATCCCGACTTCAAATGCATCTGGTGTTATGGAGAATGATAAGCCGCTCTCAAAGTTTGCTGAAATCAAAGTGCTGGAATCCAACGATAACGAAACCATTCTCGAGATTGGATCTGGAAAATATTCTTTTAGCGCAAAGATGTGACAGTTAGGCTGAATTATTTCTGATCAGAAAGTTCATTCAGCGTATCTATAGTTTGCCCTTCTATTGGGCGCATTGTCCCCAGCATCAAAAAAATCGGTTATGTTTTTCAATTTAGAGGGATTATCTACCCAATGAAACTCGAAATCCAAACCACCGTTGGGAGCTATCAAACTCCTGGGCACCGAGAGCATCAATTCCTTACCCTCCAATTTATACGGAATTTCGTCACTGGTTTTCCATCCTTTTTTGGGATGGAATTTTTTAATGGTTGTCTTTCCATTTGTCGTGACTTCATGATGTATTAAAAGATCATAGCCTTCCCACCCTGTGGCCTTTTCACTATCGGAATCGATAAACAACAGCATCCAGTTTTGATTTTCCGGAGACGTAATTTCGTTTTCGGTTTTTGCATAAAAGAAAACGTGATCGTTATTGTTGGCAACCTTTGATTTCACAATATCATTTCTTCCGTTCGTAGTAGTGTATGGGCCTGCACTACCTTGTTTTTGACTGTTTCTATGTGCCGTATCCCCGATATGGTCATAATAGATTGAAGTAACGTCTTCCCATTGATCGAATCCGCCCGCAATGTCTATGGTCTTTTTAGGACTGGATTCTACGGGTGGGTCAACTCCCTTGTATCTTCGCACATTGGCCATCAACTGGTAATAATAATTGTCCATATGGCCCCCTTTCATCGGTTCAATATCACGGCTATACTCCTGATTGTATTGATCTATGAAATAAACGTCGCCTTCCTTAAGTTCCTTTCCTACTTTGCCCAGGTGTGCTCCCGGATAAAAGCTCCATTTTTGGAGTTCCTGACTGATGTTCCCACCCATTTCTTGTCTTCCGGCGGACCATTCGTTCCATCCGGTTACGAAAACGAATTCTGGATCTACCTCAAGGGCTCTGTCCCATTGTTCTTGAAAAAACAGACCTTGAGCCGTATAAGGCGTTACGTCATAGTTGTTTATTTCGGGCTGCCGGAAATTATGAAAACTCCTTCCGATGTTTGACAACGGATGTTGCGCTACGGCAACGGGCATCATCTCTTTTTCCTTCGGATTATCGTGCCATGCAACCGCCTGCGGAAAGTGATCTACCCATGGCCATTCGTCTTTACCGTTTTGATCATACCAGGGTAGCGATGTCCATGCCCAGCTTTGTTTTAAGTTGAAGAATTCGGAAATTTCTTCGGAATAAATAATATCGTTGACTTTATTTCTTTCCGGCATTTCGTGCTGTCCGTAAAGCAACAAAGGCTTTCCTTTCCAATAAAACCATAGCTGTTCGAATAGCCCTTTTGAATAGAATTCATCCCAGAGTTTATTGACCGAAATTTCACTTCCCAAAAAAGCGATGTAAGGGGTTTTTTCTCCATCGTTTCGCATTTTTGTAAAAACCTTACAGATTTTCAGGTAGGTTTCGGGATACGTTTTATTGTTGGTCACATCAAAAATTAGAACATCGACCCCGGCATCTGCCAGTTGATAGGCATGCCTGCGAATCGCCCATTCTTCATGGTTGAGGTAATACCCGATTTCAGGTTCGCCCCAGTAATGGGGTCCTTTGTCCCATTGCGGATTATCGGGATTTTGCTTTAAAATCTCCGTAACATTGAAAGGTCCCGAAGTATTAGGGTCGTTGTGGTTAATGAAATAAAACATCCCGACATAGCGGTTTTCTTTGGGAGGGCCCACTTCTTGATATCCGGGCAACTTTCTACCGAGAGCATCCGTGGCCGACCAATTTTGATTACCGATGTTCGTTGACGACTTTAGTTTTTTTTTCCAATACTTCCTTTGTAGCGAATCTCGTCCCAACTATCAATACCTATCATTTCTTTGTATGGGTCATAGACTTCGTCTTCCTTATCGGTGCCAAAGGCTTGGTAGACGTGCCATACCGGTTTTATGCCGCTTGGGTCTTCTTCGTCATCAGGAAACCTTCTAAGTCCGATGCGCAAACCTCCCTCACGACGATTGTCTTGCCAGTTGTGGTATTGAAAACCGTCGATCCCATCCAGATATTTTATTTTTTTCATCGCGTATGCCATACCTGCGGCCTGCTCCTTTAGATCTTGTTCACTGTAGGTCGGGGAGTTTGTTCCGTTTTCCGATAAATAAACGATGCGTTTCGATTTACCCTTGAATAGTACTTCGGGTTGTTTTACCCAGGCATCCAAAACTTCGGTGTTCTTAAAGGTAATCAGTTGGGTATCAAAATCAAAACTCACCTTTTTGTCCAACCACGTTTTGGGTTCACGGAGCGATTCGGGATAGGGATGTTGAGCAATGGCCCACTCAAAATCGCCTTCCGCTTTGGAGAACTGTAATAGTTGCTCTAACAGTTCTTTGGAATGGTAGAACTTTGGGTTTGAGGTCCAATTCCAATAATGGGTCAGGGATATGAATACTTTGGAGTTTGGATTGTATTTTCGGGCAATATTATGTGATATTCGCATCGATTTGTGATAGAGATCCATAAACACCAGAGCCGTTTTTTCGCCGGCATTCGTCCAGACCCAACCCGCATCGACTTCGTTATGGATAATCCAATGGTGTATGCGGCCGTATTTTTTATCGGGCCGCATATATCGATCCGCCAAAAAATCCAAAACGGCGGCATAATACTGCACTCCTTCGGGAGAGGTCAAATTCGGCATACTATAAATTCCTGCTGGATCGCAATCGGGATGTTGCAGAATACGTCCGATTTCTGGGTCTTTCGCTTTCGAAGCCTTGTCGACCAATAGAATTGCGGACACTTCGATATCCCTTTCCGCGGTCGTCAGTAAGGTTTCATCATACTTTTTGATCAGTTCACGATCCACGTAATAGGTCTTGCCCATATATTCAAAGGGCATACTTTCGGGGGAAGGCCCGGCCCTGAAAAAATGAGTCACCCAAATGTTTACGGTAGCACTGGTAATGCCTAAGTCGTCGAGATCGGAAACCGGCGCATCACGGTTCGCGCTATAACCGCCCAAGCCCTTTTTAGTAGCTGGTTTTACAAAAGGATATTTGTATTTAGGGACTATGGAATCGGCATACCGCGCATTTGAAACCGGAGTATAGCCTTCCGCACCTTTCTGTACGAGCATCCATTTAGAGAGCACACGATCTTGATTGAAACCATGGCGTTTTACAGTTCGATCAATTTCCAGATTAAAGTCCTCTTTGTCGGATTTTATGGGCGCCAAAAATTCAAAAGTCTTTAATTCGGTGGCATGCCCGTAAGGGCTAACCTCGGCTAAGTAGAAGTCCTCCCCATCGCTAAGGTTACCTTGTACTTTTATTTTATTGTCGGTTACCAGTACGTTGGTAATCTTGTTTTGATACATCCCGTTTAAATAGGAAATCAAGTGCTTCTCAAGAATTGCTTCTTGCTTTCTTTGGGCTTCCTTTTTGGCCTCGATTTCCGCCTCTCGGGCCGTCTGCGGTCTTAGTACCAAGTTCCGTATCTGGATTTTTAAGTCCGGGGCGGCACCAAAATCCAACCGGAGGTAATCTCCTTTTTTGCCCCAATGCTGTAACGCATCGTTAAGGTCTATTTTGAATGCTACCCAACCTTCCGTAGAACCTACATCACGAACGATTTTAGGTTTCAGTCCCTCCTTTTCAGGATAAAAATGAACCTCGATAAAATCGACCCCGGTCGGACAAAAATATTCAAAGGCAAGACGGTCGTTGCCGACATTCAAATCAGATGTAAGGGGATTCGTAAATACATGGGGATCTTTGCCCGTAGTTTCAATATCATAAATTCCCTCATTCAAAATCTTTAATTCAATATCATTGAATTCTTTTGGGCTTACCGACAAGGGCAATTGCGAACTCTGGGCAAAGACGGCCAAAGGCAACATTAAAAAAAGTAATAGTAGTTTCTGCATAGTTAAGAGTATTCTTTGTAGCTTATAAAACTACTTTTACTTTTTCTATAAACTATCCTGTTGTGTGCTGTTCGAAATCGGGATAGTGCATGATGGCATCATTATTTATTTTTATAACGTAATAACAATTTATATGAGACCATATCAATACAGTTTGTGAGTACAAATTTTTTGTATCTTAAAGCATAAAGACAAATAGTGCTCTTTCAATAGATGCACAACTTCAAATGGCTCATCGAAAA
>NZ_JBGTHY010000088.1:0-10792 GCF_041745955.1 Pricia sp. | reverse complement strand
TTCGGTATTGATGCCCTGACGATATTTATATTCGCTAAAGTTGACGGTCATCTTCCCTTTGTGCGGCATTTCGGCAGCAGAACCGCCATCGGTCAAAGGGTTTCCGGCACCTTCGCCGACTACGGATACCGCAGAGGCCATCATGAAGTTTTCACCGTCCTGTTTATATTTCGGGTCGTCTAAAACAGCATAGACCCGTTTTTCGATATCTTTGGTAATCTCGTTGGTCTTTTCTATGGATGTACCTTCCGGATATTCGACGTACACATAGATTTCGTTGGGCTTATTGTCCGGAAAGAACTCTATTTTGGTCCTTCCACTGCCTACCGATGCCCCGAAAAGCATAAAAATACCGATCAATAAAAGGAAGGTAATCCCAAAATACCAATACACGTTTCCGCCCCGCAAGGCATGCTTCAACCGGCGTTCGTACCAATTCTCGAAACGGGACATCGTCTTTTTCTGGAAGCGCTCTGCTGCACCCTTGATCGCATATTTGTAGACCCAGAACATGATGGCGGTAAGGATCATTACCGATCCCAAGCCTCGAAAGGCGCCTCCAAAAATCAAGATCAGTACCCCTATGCTGCCCAGAATGGCACTCATTCGGATAAGTTGCTTTAATGTCAGTTCTTTCTCATCGGTACTCATAAACTGGGAGACCAGCATATAGTTCATAAAGATGGCCACGAACAGTGATGAGCCCAATACGACCGACAGTGTAATCGGGAAAAAGATCATGAACTGACCGAAGATGCCGGGCCAAAGTCCTAAGGGAACGAAAGCTGCCACTGTTGTTGCGGTGGAAATAATTATCGGATATGCAATTTCTCCAATACCCTTTTTGGCCGCTTCGATCCTGGGCATGCCCTCGGCCATCAGTCTATAGACGTTCTCTACGACCACGATACCGTTATCGACTAGCATACCCAGCCCCATGATCATTCCGAAAAGGATCATCGTGTTCAGCGTATAGCCCAACCATGAAAGAATGACGAACGACATGAACATCGACATGGGTATGGCAAAGCCCACAAAAAGGGCATTGCGGAAACCGAGGAAGAACATCAGTACGGTAACCACGAGAATGATACCGAAAATGATATTGTTCACCAGGTCGTCAACTTGGTTCAGGGTGCGCGTCGACGAGTCGTTGGCAATTGAAATATGCAGATCGGGCGGAAAATAGTCGGCTTGTTCTTTCTTGATTATCTCCTTGATTTGATCGGCCGCGGATATGGCATTTTGACCTGCCCGCTTTTTCACGTCGAGCATCACCACGTTTTCACCGAATTCACGGGCGTAGGTAGTCTTATCTTGCTCTTCGAAAGTTACTTTGGCGATATCCTTTAGATAAACCGCCCCATCTTCAGACTTGACAACGAAATTGTTCAGTTGCTGTGGATCTTCGATTTCCCCGAGAATACGGATAGTGCGTCGTTGTCCGCTAGTTTTGAGATTCCCGGCAGACATGGTCATGTTACCGTTACCGATGGCGTTCAGTACATCCTGGAAACTGACCTTGGCGGCCATCATCTGATAGATATCCACCGCTACTTCCACCTCTTTGTCTTGGGCGCCCCGGATATCCGCCTGCTTGATTTCGGGAAGGTCTTCGATCTCATCTTGCATGTATTCGGCGAATTCCTTGAGTTTCTCGACAGGGTAGTCGCCCGTAAAATTGATATTCATGATCGGGACTTCTTCCGAAAAATTCAGGTCGAACACGTCGGGCTCTACTTTGGCGCCGTTGAAAAGAGGCCAGTCCTCACTTGCTTTTTCGCTATCGACCTCATCTTTAACCTCTTGTTTGGCCTGATCGACCGTAATTTCCTCATCGAATTCAACGATGATTATCGCGTAATCTTCTTGAGAGGTAGACGTAACTTCGACGACGTTGCTTACGTTCTTGAGCCGATCTTCTAAAGGGTCGGTGATCAGCTTTTCGATATCCTCGGCAGTGTTACCGGGGTAGGGGGTGCTGACGTAGATTTTGGTCTCCACGATTTCAGGAAAATCCTCGCGGGGCATGGCCTGATAGGCCGAAAAGCCCAACCACAGAAACAGGCCGATCATCACGTAGATGACCGAGGGGTTGTCGATGGCCCATGACGATAGGCTGAATTCCTTATCGGCGTTCTTTTTTACTTTGCTCATGCTGAAAAGTTTATGGGTGTATAGGTTTGTGAGTTTATAAACTTAACTCTTGATTTTTACCCTTTGTCCGTCCTTGACCGTTCTCGCACCTTCTTTGATGACATGGCTCCCATTTGCGATGCCGGTCAGTACCTCGATTTGACCGCTTTGGGTCTTTCCGGTAGTTATGATGGATTTTTTCGCTACCGCCTCGTTATCCGAATTCGGGGCTTCCGCTATATAGATGTACTGTTCACCGTCAGCATTCTCGGAGATGATGCTCGAAGGAATAAGAATGGCCTCTTCGCTAGTGTAATCGTTCAGGTTCACCTTGGCGGTTAGGTTGGGTTTGATATTTCCCTTTTTGTTCGGAACCGGAATTTCTACGCTGAAAGAGCGGTTTGATGGCTTGATAAAATTGCCCGTTTCCCTGATTATAGTGGTAATGCTATCGCCCAATATGGGAAAATATACCATAGCCTCCTTGCCCTTGGTCACATCGCCCAAATAGGTTTCGGGTACGTCGACCTCGATATACATATCGGATAGGTTGACGATTCGAAACACCTCCGAACCGGGACCTGGGGAAACCACCGTGCCCTGGTCTTTTATCACATCATCGATGATACCGGAAAATGGTGCCCTGATCGTAGACTTTCCTAATTGGCTCGACGCTTGATCTACTGAATTCTGAGACGCTTCATAGTTGCTTTTTGCGGAAAGGAAATCGATTTCGGAACCTATTTTCTGGTCCCAAAGCCTTTTTCTACGCTCATAAGTAGTCTTTGCCAGTTCGGCCTGCGTTTTCAACTGCGCCAGTTGGCTGCTCATGCCACCATCGTCGATTACGGCAAGTGTTTGGCCTTTTCTCACCTGATCGCCCTCTTTAACGTATACCCGCTGCAAGGTGCCTGCCATCTCAGGATAGACCAAAACGTTCTGTTTGGTTTTCACGTCGCCCTGTAGCTCTAAAAAATGATCGAACTTTTGGAATTCCGCTGTAATCGTGTTGACCAAGGGCAGTTTTTCTTCCCCTGATTTCAGGGCAATAGCGGAATCCAGCTTTCTAATATTGGCCTCGATCTGTTCCTGCTGGTCCGAAATTTCCGACTTTTTGGTCCGGAGCGTCTCTAGATTTCCTTGCGCGATCAGCTCATCGACCGATTGCTCTTTTCCGCCACAAGCGGAGAGGGCGATTGTTGCAGTTATTAGGTAAAGTATTTTCTTCATTGGTGAAAAATTTATTAGTTGATATGTGTACTGGCATTTGCGTCATTGGGAGCTTGACGGCCATCCAGACTTACTCTTCATTCAAAATAACCTCCAAACCGGTCTTCTTGTTAATCACTTCTACCATCGACTGCAGATAGCCTTGCTGGGCGTCGTACAATTGGGTCTGCGCTTGCCGGAGGTCGAAACTCGTGGCGATACCCTCAAAATATTTGATCTGGTTCTTTTCTTCTATCCGTTCTGCCAGTGTTAGGTTTTGCTTTGCGGTTTCATATTCTTCGATGGCCAGAATATATTCGCTTTTCGATTGGTCCAGCTGCAATCGTATCTGCTCTTCGGCCTCGGTCAGTTGCGTTTTTGCCTTTTCGAGGGCAATTTTGGCCCTTGCAGTAGAGGCGCTTCGGCCCAAAGAGCTGAAAATTGGGATGCTGAGATCGAAGCCCAACACCGACGAATCGAACCACTGTTGGTCGCTACTGAAAAAGTTAAAGTCATCGGCAAAGGCGGAGCTACCGTAATTTATAAAGGCGTTCAACGTTGGCAAGGCCCTGCTTTTGGCCTGTTTCCATTCGTAAAAACGTTGTTGGTTCAGGTTCAGTGCCAATTTGTAATCGATATTGTTTTCCATATTTAGCTCGGTTTCCATTAGACCGAGGTCAATCTGCTTTTGGGCGAGTACATCTAGATTTTCTTCAAGTTTGGTCGGGGCATCGATGGCTATGCCCATCATCAAATTGAGCATTTGCAGGGTGATATCCTGTAAACGGACGGCATTTTTCAATTGGTTCTCTACAGATGATTTGGTTATCTGTAATTGATCGACGCTTTCTTCGTCGCCCAATCCGTTTTCAAATATCATTCGGGTCTCGTAAAGATTCTTGTCCAGCGTTTCAAGGTTTTTTTCAAATATTGACACACTCTCCTGTGCCAGAAGCACATTCCCATAGGCTTCCGTTACCGATTTGCGGATGTCGAGCCGGGTTTTTTCTCTAGTATTGGCACTGTAGCTCAAAAAAGCCTTGGTGGCCTGTACGCCCACGATATACGTACCGTCGAAGAGCTTTTGGCGTAAGGTCGCCGTAGCGGTGGCCTGATGCTGTTGTCCGAATATAACCGGAATAAAAGTACCTGGCTCTCCGCCAGCAATTTCTCCGGGAATCAAGGAAACGGGCTGTTTCAATTGGTTCTGATAGCTGACATCGCCCGTAATTTGGGGCAGCCCCGTGGCTATGACCTCCCATTTCTGCTTTTGGGCGTCGATGATATCGCGGTCGGCATTGATCGCACTGTAATTATTTTCGAGCGCAAAGGCAATGGCCTCTTCCAAGGTAAAACTGTAGGTCTGTAGCGTGTCTTGCGAATATCCTAAGGTCAAAGTGAACAAGGACAAAAATGTTAAAAAATAGGTTCGCATTTATTCGTGGTTTGAGTTGATGATGGAATTTAATATGTTTCTTCCTTTTGGGGTGACGATGCCCCGAAGGTGATATTCCAGATATCCGTCCATAAGCGAGGCAACCGGAAATTTGTGCATCGGAAAAAGTTTTTGGTTCTTGATACTTGTGACCCCGGAAAAATAAATACGTGAAATAAAATCGATCTGGATGTTTTCGCGGTAGATGCCCAAATCTATGCCTCTTTCCAAATTTTCTTCGATACATTCCTGCATTAATTCGAATTGGTTGGAGTGCATGGTATCATATATTTTTGGGTAATACTTCTGCAATTGATGTTGGGGAGAGGACTTTTCGTTCTTAAGGTGTAGCATTACGAATTTCTTGATTTCATAAAGCTCCTCGATCGGATTTTTATGTAATCCCCGAATCTGTTCTATGCCAGTGGAAATGGTACAAAAAAGATTGGATGTGGTCTCCTCCACCAGTTTGGTCTTGTTTCTAAAATGCGTGTATATGGTTTTTTTGGAAATCCCCATTTCATTGGCCAAATCGTCCATAGTTACACTTTTGAACCCTAAGTCCAAAAACAATTCTGTCGCCTTCTCTAAAATCTTTTTTTTCATAAATCGGAATGCAAATATAAATAAGGAAACTATAAAAACTAAAAAAGTTTCCAAAGTTTTACAATTTCTTAACACTGCCTTGTGATGGATGCCATTGTTCCAATTTCACGTATTTTTACAAAAAATCGTTTGAATGCATTCCATCGACTTCTACCTCACCGCTTTTATTTCTTATTTGGAAGAAAAGACCGAGGCCAAGGAACCGCGTAACCTTTACGAGCCCATGACCTATATTTTGGACCTAGGTGGGAAGCGCTTGAGGCCCGTACTCACTTTGATGGCCACGGAAATTTTTGATGGGGATCACAAACAGGCCCTAGATGCGGCGCTCGCCATCGAGGTCTTTCATAATTTTTCGTTGGTACATGATGATATTATGGATGCGGCACCTTTGCGACGCGGCCAAATGACCGTTCATGAGAAATGGGACGTAAATACTGGAATTTTATCCGGGGATGCCATGCTGATCACCGCCTATCAACTGTTCGAAAATTATGATGCAAAAAAGTTCCGTAGCCTGGCCCAATTATTCAGCGCCACCGCGCTGCAAGTCTGTGAAGGCCAGCAATACGATATCGATTTCGGGAATAGGGACGATGTGACCCTTCCCGAATACTTGAAAATGATCGAGTTCAAGACGGCAGTATTGGTAGCTGCCGCCTTAAAAATGGGAGGTATCATTGCGAACGCCTCCCAGCAAGACCAGAACAAGATTTATGATTTCGGACTCTACCTCGGCACCGCCTTTCAACTGCAAGACGATTACCTCGATGCTTTCGGTAACCCAAAAACCTTCGGAAAACAGGTGGGGGGCGATATTATCGAGAACAAAAAGACGGTACTATACCTGAACGTTCTAGAAAATGGAACGGTTGTGCAAAAAAAGGAGCTGCTCGACATGTATTCGATCCAGCCCAAAGACCCATCGACAAAAGTAGAGACCATAAAGGGGATATTTTTGGAAAGCGGGGCGGCGGAAAGTACCCGAACGGCCATTACGGAGTATACCGGGAAGGCGTTCGATGTTTTAGATGGGATGTTAATTTCGAAGGATAAAAAAGAGGTATTAAGGACTTTTGGGGAGCAGTTGATGGGGCGGGAGGTGTGAAGTTTTGCATTTTCCCTTATTTATTCTTCACCGGGTCCTGCCGGGTATCGAACACCCTGACGATATAAAGTTTAGTTTTGCCTTCGCGATAGGTGATTTTGCAATGACTTTGAATCAATTTGCGATAGTTTCGCTTCAAATGCGAAAAAGCATCGTCCTTTTCTCCAATTTTTTTAAAGTCATAATGTGGATTTTCTAGGATTTTCATCCCTAAAAATCCGTCTCAGCAAGGCCTTGATGAAAGGTAGTTTCGGGCATCCCAAAACGTAATTCAAATCCTCTAAAAATGAAGTCTCCTCATCCAAGAATTTAAAGATCAATTGCGGATCGCGGTTCTTGAACAGGGTTTCGAAGACATAATGGCCTTTGTCATTATTTTCGGCCAATACATCCAAAAACAACAAATCATAATACCAAAAACGGTTCTTGTAGCTCAACTGATCTAAGGGATTACCGGTTTTGAGATATTCCACGAGCACAGGCACTTTTTTCGAGCTGCTCATAAAGGTATAGCCCGTACTGGGTTTGGCCCATCCGCCTGCGGTGCCGATGTAGCGGATGTTATGGGTATGATGCTCGCTGAAATCATAACAGGTCATGGGGATGCTTCCCTGTTCGGTATCCACAATCTCAAAATTGTCGCAGCCGATGTCGTTATTCAAATAATCGCGTAGCACTTTTTCATATTCCTCTTTAGGAAGCAGGTCTTTGGAGAACAAGGTGTATTCTACCAAAGCTTCCGTTTTAGAGAACGGCAGTACGTACATGAACCGGGTATGGCCTTTTTGTGGGATGGAAAAATCCATATATGTAGCTTGGTCTGCATTGAAAACAGGAAGCCCTGTTTTTACCCTCCAACCCACAAAATGCTGTTGCAAGACAGGATATTTCTTTTGATGGGTCGCCATTTTATAATCGAATATGCTGTTGAAGACTTTCAACGCGCTGTATTGGTTTTTATCCGTGGAAACGAGAACCCGGTTTCCATAGTCCACCACCTCCGAAACGCCTTCTTTTCGGAAGCTAATGTTGGGATAAGCTTTCAACCGCTTCAAATACGCTTTGTAAAAATCGATGCCCATGATCATTTTATAGCTGTAGGGCGCAGTCTTGAAACGTTTCGAGAATTCCTTTCCCCCGAAATAGATATGGTTCCAAGTTTTGGAAACGATGTCATCGAATTGGCCTTCGCCCTCTTCCCAAAAGCACCAGGTACGGTCATTGGTGTCCTTGGAAGCCTTGTCTAGAAGTAAAATCCCCTTGTTCGAAAAAAAGGTGTCTTTTCCGAGCGCATCCGCCAACATCAGTCCGGAAGCGCCTGCCCCGATGATAATGTAATCGTATTGTTCCATCCATTTTTTTGCTGGCCGCAAGATAATCAAGATTAATGGTCAAACACTCTATTAATTTTTTAGAACACTCTAAATATTTTTTTTGCTGAATATTAATTTATATTTTTACTTTCTTAAAATTATGGTATGACTCCCTCCGAAGAAAATTATTTAAAGGCGATTTACCATTTGGGCAAGGGCACCGGGGAATTGGTGTCTACCAACGCGATTGCCGAACAAATGCGGACGAAGCCTTCGTCCGTAACCGATATGATGAAAAAACTTTCGGATAAAAACTTGGTCGCATACCGAAGGTATCAGGGAGTCTCCCTGACGGATTCGGGGAAGATTTCGGCCTTGTCAATACTCCGTAAACATCGGTTGTGGGAAGTCTTTTTGGTAGAAAAACTCGATTTTGCCTGGAACGAGGTACACGAGGTCGCCGAACAGTTGGAGCATATTAAGAGCGAACAACTTATCGATAAGTTAGACCAACACCTGGGCTTTCCAAAAGTTGATCCGCACGGCGACCCTATCCCATCAAAGAATGGCGAATTCAAGAAATTCGTTAAAAAATTGTTGGACGAGGTTGCAGTGGGTACCGAAGGCGTCTGTATCGGGGTAAAAGATTCTTCCGTCGCTTTCCTGAATTTTTTGGACAAAAACCATATCGCACTGGGAGACAAGATCCAGGTCTTGGATAAAGAGGAATTCGACGGTTCCCTGCATTTAAAGGTCAGGGATAGGCGCATACATATATCCAGCCAAATTGCCGGTAACCTATACATAGAAATACAATGAAAGAAAAACCTAAAAAGAGCATGAAGCTGATATTTGTGATGCTGTATTTCGGATGTACGGCCACGATTATCGCCCAAGGGGATGCCGATAGCAGTCCGCCGTTGGTAACCGATAGGCCCGATGCCACAGAGGCTTCGTCGGTAGTGCCGAAAGGGACTTTACAGGTCGAAACCGGCGGATTTTACGAGGCTTTTGAGGAGAACGGACTAAAATTCGAACGTTCGGTCTATAATACGGCCTTGCTGCGGTACGGCCTGCTCGACAATTTTGAATTGCGTTTGGGATGGAACCTCGAGGAACAGCGGATCAAGAACAATGGGGCGCTGGTCGGGGACGTGCGCAACGGACTTTCCCCCTTGTTGTTCGGCATGAAGGTGGCCATCGCGGAGGAGAAAAACGGTTTTCCGGAAATCGCCCTCATCGGACATCTTTTTCTGCCGTTTACCGCGAGCAGGGATTTCAGGCCGGAGACCACCGGGGCCGATTTTCGGTTTTCTTTGAGCCATACCTTAAGCGAAAAGTCGTCCTTGGGCTATAATGTGGGCGCCCAATGGGGCGACGACAGTCCCGAGATCGCCTATATCTATACCTTGGCCTATGGCTACAGCATAACCGACCGGTTCGGATTTTTTGTGGAAGTCTACGGCGATTTTCCCGAAGACTCCAAGGCCAACCATTTATGGGATGCCGGCCTGACCTACCTCCTACGCCCGAACATACAATTGGACGTTTCCGGTGGCACTAGTTTTACGGCCGGGCAGGATGTGCTGCTAAGTGCCGGGGTCAGTTTTAGGATACCGGATTAAGTAAAACCTTCTCTAGGGGAACAAAGCGGTCTCCAAATATTGGGCTTCTTGTCTTTGAACCTGTAGCTGTTGAAGATTAGTAATTATTGGTCATATATTTTTTTTGATATTCAACCAATAATCATGGTTCCAAATCCTCAAGACACCAAAACATCTCTTTTTTTGACTACGGCAACCTCCGGTTTTGGAAGAAGAACCTCCATAGCCCTCCGTATTAGGTCAATATTTCCGAACAGTACGTCGTTCTTGGTTATTTTATGCAACACGTCGGGTACGATGCCCAGGTCTTCGATCGGATCGTCGTTTTTACGTAAGATACGCCGCACGGCAACACTCAGATCGGCACCTTTGGGCAGAGGTTTTAGCGGATTGGTCTCGGGTTCCGTATCATCGAATAGGTTCCTTAGGATTTCATGGCTCCACACATTGGCGCCCCCCGCCCCTGTATTGGCATGCGTACCGATGATCTTGCCCAGCCCATGGTCTTGAAATCCGGCCGCGAACATATCCGCGGCACTGTAGCAGAGGGCATCGGTTATAAGCACTTTGGGTTTTGAAAATAGAGTTCGAAGATTGTTCCTGTCCTCGATTTTTGTGATCGGGTAACTGCGGGAATACCGGTCTCCGGTAACCCGTGATAGATCGATGGAACGGGTCCAATCGGACAGGTCGATGATGGTGTTGTCCTTACCATATTTTTCGCAGAGCCGAAGCGTAAGTGCCGAATTGATGAACTGTGCCCTTAGTAGTGCGATATGTTTCCCTGTTAAATGCGCTAACAATAGCTCGCTCGCCGTAATGAGTCCGCCGCCGTTGCCTCGGATATCCAAGATAAGCCCGCTGAGAGCTTCCGTTTGCAGCTGTTGCAGTATTTCCTTGAAGTCGGCCACAAAGTTGTCGGCGTTGGCTGCGGCAAAACTATAGATACGGATGTAGCCGAAAGCGGGGTCGCTATCCGGTTTTTTCACCGTTTTCCCCTTCATTAGGTCGGGATAACGGCTGGGTCTTGTCCAAAGGCTTTTTTTGGGCAGCTTTCCCTTTATGAATACGCCGCCGTAGAGGGTGGCCTTTAAACCATTGACCGATAAGGTGTCGTAGTCAAAACCATAGGACATTCGGGTCGCGTTTATGTCTTGCTTGTCCAGTTCAAAGTGCGGCGGATGGTGCGATACCAGCCATTCGAATTCCATCTCCAGATGTTGTCCGGTACTCGGATCACGGCAATCCAATCGCACCTTATGGCCATCCGGCGGACTCGTAGTGCCCAGCGAACGGATCGTAAGGGTGTCGAGCCCTCGGGCTATTTGTGCCTCGTTGTTGCTGCCCGATTGGTTTTTCGAATTGAGCGCAATGGCCTTTT
>NZ_JBGTHY010000087.1:0-6331 GCF_041745955.1 Pricia sp. | reverse complement strand
TCTTGATAATCTAAATCTCGCCTGGGGCCATGACGAATATCTATACCAAGTTTTGAACAACCATAAAGCGAACAAGCTGCCCCCAGAGGCCATGGTCATGATACGCTACCATTCCTTTTATCCTTGGCATACCGGTGGAAGTTACAAATCTTTACTGAACGATACCGATGCGAAATATTTGGAGCTTATCAAGGACTTCAACAAATACGACCTTTACACCAAAAGCCAAAAGGTCTACGAATTGGATGAGGTACGCGACTACTACGAACCTATTGCGAAGAAATTTTTAGGTGACGGGCCGATTTTTTGGTAGATCGGGCAGTTTTCACAACCATTTCCGATGCTTAAAATAGAGCAACATGCCAATGGCAACCACTAGCATCACACCCCACATAATAAAATAGCTGTATTCATATTTTAGTTCGGGCACCACATCGAAATTGGTGCCATAAATACCGGCGATAAAGGTCAGGGGGATAAAGATGACCGAAAAAATGGTCAGGAATTTCATCACATCGTTCAACTTGCTGCTGATGGTCGTATGATAAATATTGAGCTGATCTGAAAGTATTTCGCGATAGGTATCCGATGAGTCGGTCGCTTGATGGATATTTTCCAAAAGCTCCTTAAAATGCACATCCGTACTTTCCCTGATCAATTCGGATTCCAATTTCGATAAGTTCAAGATCATTTCCCGGGCAGGGGATATGTTCTTCCTGAGAAAATTTAGCTCCCTTTTATACGTATAGATCTCGTCGATAACACTCTTTTTGGGTTCTTGCAACAGGTTTTCTTCCAAGGTCTCTATTTTTTCGCCCAAAACGCCGATGATATAGATATAGTTGTCGACTACGATGTCCAGCAAAGCAAAGGTCAGGTAATCCGTACCGCCGTTGCGTATGCGCTTTTTTTGGTTTCGGATCCGTTCCCGTACCGGTTCAAAAACATCACCTCTTTTTTCCTGAAAGGATAACAGTACCGATTTGGTGATGATAAGGCTGAGATTTTCTACCGAAATACGATGGGTCTCCTCGTTCTGTTGCATCATTTTGACCGAGAGTAGGATGCAGTTGCCGAACTCCTGTACTCTCGGACGTGCATGGACATCCATGACCTCCGCCAAAACGAGCTTATCCAAATCGAAGCCGTCCGCAATCTGTTCGATGATGTCCGTATCGTGCAATCCATCAATGTTGAACCAGGTAATGGAGGGTTTTTTTTGGTAAGAAAGCACCTTTTCTACCGATTTGATAGTCTCTTCTTCCAAGGTATCGACATTATAATCTATGAGACGCAAAACGACGGTATCCATTTTCTTTTCTCCCCTAAAGGAGATATCATCGGGAGAAAGACCAATATCTTCTTTTCGTTTGGTAACGAATCTCGCTAAATTCTTGGGCGGTACGAAGATATTTTTGGTATTCAGTTTCATTTCGATGTTGTTTGAATGGATGTTTTTAAGATAAGGATAAAATCGGAATTAGGATGAGTTCTCAACACCAACCTCATTTTAATTTGTTGGTTACATCAGTCGGTAGACACGAATTCGGCGGATTCCACGAATTATTACAAATTTTTTTAGGAATTTGAAATTTGTTATTTGGATTTTCAACCTAATCCTTCGAAATATGAAAAATTGCGTCCCCTTGGGTAACAATGGGCGCCTCATTGATACAAATGAGATAGCCGGTATGGGGTGCCTTGATCTTGCGCTCGAAATAGCCGAACGGTCCTGAAATACTCCCAAGAGTCTCTCCCTTTTTTACTTTTTTCCCCAAATCCACAAAAGGATGGAACATTCCCGAATATTTCGCACGCATCCATTGGGTGTTATGTAATATGACCGGCTCGGAGGTTTTAACGACCAGCTGGTCGATTTCTTTCTCGAATTGCCGTATGCCCAAGTGCTGCATAATGCGCAATGCCCCTGCAATTCCCATTTGGGTTACTACTTTATCGATATGTACTGATTTTCCACCCTCAAAAAGCAATACCTTTTTTTGCAGTTGGTACAAGGTCTCCCGAAAGGATTTCTCCTTGCGCGCCGAACGGATTATAAAAGGGGGATCGAAGACCTTTGCCAACGCAAAACTTTCGGGATCCTCGCCTCCAACACGGATTTGAGGAACATTGAACCGGCTGTCGCCCCCAGTATGGTAATCGATGCAATAATCGGCCAAGGGAACAATTTCTTTGATGATATGATATGCAAATCGGCTTGCCAGCGACCCCCTCGGACTTCCAGGAAACACGCGGTTGAGGTCTCGACCGTCGGGAAACTGTCGTTTTTGGTTCAGAAAACCGAAAACATTGACCACGGGAATACAAATGACCATGCCGCTCTCCGGTTTGTTGTATTTTTTTGCGACCAGCTGACGCACGATTTCGATACCGTTGATCTCGTTACCATGTATGCCACCGGTAATGAGCAGGGTAGGACCGTCTTTTTTGCCCCTCTCGATAATGATCGGCACCTGTATCTTGGTGCGCGTGTGCAATTTGGCAATATCAAGGTTTACCAGTGCACCTTTTCCTTTCGCAATGGTTTGGCCGAGGATTTCAATTTTATTGTTCCGCATTCCGCTCAACGTACTTGATGATCATTCCGGCAATGTCCTTTCCGGTCGCTGCCTCGATGCCTTCAAGCCCTGGTGAAGAATTGACTTCAAGGATCAAAGGTCCCCTTTCCGATTGCAATAGGTCTACACCGGCAACGCCGAGGCCCATGACCCTTGCCGCCTTGATGGCCGCATTTTCCTCCTCATCGGAAAGTTCGATGATATTGGCAGAACCGCCCCGGTGCAGGTTGGAGCGAAACTCTCCCTCCTTGCCTTGGCGTTTCATCGCACCAACGACCACGCCATCGACCACGAAGGCCCTGATATCGGCTCCTTTGGCTTCCTTGATAAATTCCTGTACGATGACCCTTGCCTGCAGACCGTTGAAAGCTTCTAGAATCGATTCCGCAGAGTTTCGTTTGTCCGCCAGTACTACCCCAAGCCCTTGCGTACCTTCCAAAAGTTTAATGACCACAGGGGCACCACCGGCTTTGTCTATGATTGACCCCACATCCCGGGAGTAGTTGCTAAATACCGTTTTAGGCAGACCGAGACCGGCTCTGGAAAGAATCTGCAAACTCCTCAATTTGTCCCTTGATCGTACCAAGGCCTGAGATTCTACTGCGGTGAAAACCTTCATCATCTCGAACTGGCGAACCACCGCCGTACCGTAAAAAGTGATGGAGGCCCCAATACGCGGAATGACACCGTTGATTCCGCTAAGCCCCTCCCCTTTATAGATAATTCCCGGTTTTTTCCTTTCAATGATCAGGTCACATTTGGAATGGTCGACGACCTGCATATCGTGCTTTTTCTTCTTTCCGGCCTCGATAAGCCGTTTGGTGGAATATAAATTCGGATTTTGGGACAGAATTACGATTTTCATGAATATGTAGCGTTTTAGTCATTCCCGTACTTCGACCATGCTCGGCATAACTCCGGAGGGAATCCCTTAAATTGGGTTTTTATATTTTTCGGGAAGATAGGAACCTAAATTTCCTGATGGGGAAAAGTACGATATTTTATTATCACCGGACAATAAAAAACCGCCTTTAGCTTTCACAAAAGACGGTAAATAAAATTAATCGAATTAATCTTCAGCAAATCAGCTAGCTGTTTCCTTTATTTTTGCGGACTTTACAGTGGTAACAATCCTTCCGGCAATCTTGTACGGGTCGCCATTGGAGGCCGGCCTTCTGTCTTCTAAATAACCTTTCCAGCCTTTTTGGACCGTGATGATGGGAATACGGATGGAAGCACCCCTGTCGCTAATACCATAGCTAAAGTCATGTATAGAGGCAGTTTCATGTTTTCCGGTAAGACGCTCATCGTTAAACTCGCCGTAAACCTCGATATGTTCTTTGGTAACGGGTCTGAAAGCCTCACAGATCTGCTCATAAATTTCTTTGGAACCACAAGTTCTCAAAGTAGTGTTTGAGAAATTGGCATGCATACCCGAACCGTTCCAGTCCCCTTTCACGGGTTTGGGGTGGTATTCGATATAGTAACCATAGCTTTCGGTCAATCGATCTAGCAGATATCGGGCGACCCAGATTTCGTCACCGGCCCTTTTCGCACCTTTAGCGAATAGTTGAAACTCCCATTGGCCACTGGCCACCTCTTGATTGATACCTTCGAAGTTCAGTCCGGCAGCGATACATAGATCGGCATGTTCCTCAACAAAAGCTCGACCATGCGTATTTTTTCCGCCGACGGAGCAATAGTACATGCCTTGGGGCCCTGGATAACCACCAACTGGAAAGCCCAAAGGCAGTTGGGTATCTTTACTCATTATAAAATATTCCTGCTCGAAACCGAACCAAAAATCGTCGTCAGGATCGTTTATTTTGGCACGTGAGTTCGATTCGTGGGGAGTGCCATCCGCATTCATGACTTCGGTCATTACCAAAAAGCCATCAGTTCTGGCAGGATCCGGATATATGGCCACCGGTTTCAAAAGACAGTCCGAAGAACCGCCTTCAGCCTGTTTGGTAGAACTTCCATCAAAAGCCCAAAGTGGACAATCTTCCAATTTACCGTTAAAATCGTTTTCGACTTTGGTTTTACTTCTTAGGTTGGCGGTGGGTTCATAACCGTCTAACCAAATGTATTCTAACTTTGACTTGCTCATAATAGGTAGTTAAATTTACTTTGAATTCGAACAAAAATATATTTTTTAGGTGATTTACCTAGTATTCTAGGGGTTAAAATTTTAAAAATCCATTATTTTTTAGAATGGCCCTAAAATTTCAAGGGTCTTTTACAGACATTTAATTTTTAAGGGGATATTTTATTAATTCCCTAATTCCTATTTTTGTCCCAGTTTAATATGGATACTGCTTAAAGTCAATTTCTATAAACCCAGACCTTCAATGTCAAGACAACGATTCGACGCCATTTCGGAAAGTCAAAACAGAAAACCAATTACTATACTGGAAATGGGGAGGCGTTCCGAACTCTTCGCGACCTATGTGTTCAACGAAGAGCGTAGGCTTCAATACCTGACAAAGGATGCATTGGAAAGTGTTCAAAACGCCATTTTTTCAGGATCGAAAATCAATCGTAAAATGGCCGATCAGGTGGCCGAAGCGATGAAGGCGTGGGCCATATCAATGGGCGCTACACACTATACCCATTGGTTTCAGCCCCTGACCGGTACCACCGCTGAAAAGCACGATGCCTTTTTTGACCTGTTGCCCGATGGTAGGGCTTTAGAAAAATTCGATGGTGGACAACTGGTACAGCAAGAACCTGATGCTTCCAGTTTTCCGAGCGGGGGCATTCGCAATACGTTCGAGGCCCGGGGGTATACGGCTTGGGATCCTACAAGTCCCGCATTCGTTTACGGTACCACGCTCTGCATCCCTACCATCTTTGTCTCGTATACGGGCGAAGCCTTAGATAACAAGGCCCCTTTATTGAGAGCCCTCGGTGCGATGGACGAGGCGGCGACCGCTGTGGCCAAGTACTTCGATAAAAATGTGGTCAAGGTCAATGCTACCTTGGGATGGGAGCAGGAGTTTTTTTTGTTGGACAAGTCACTTGCCCAATCCCGGATCGACATCAGTCTTACAGGGCGGACGCTGATCGGGCGTCCCGCCGCAAAAGGGCAGCAGTTGGGCGACCATTATTTTGGGGTCATCCCATCGCGTGCGCTACGTTTTATGAAGGATTTGGAGCAGGAATGTATAAAACTCGGTATTCCAGTAAAAACACGGCATAACGAAGTTGCCCCCAACCAGTTCGAACTCGCACCCGTTTTTGAGGAAGCCAATCTGGCTGTCGATCACAACCAGCTGTTGATGGACGTAATGAACAAAATGGCGGACAAACATAATTTCAAGGTACTCTTTCACGAAAAACCCTTTGCGGGAATCAACGGTTCCGGAAAGCACAACAACTGGTCCTTGGTCACCGATACGGGCGTCAACCTGCTCAGTCCGGGTTCTACCCCGATGAAAAACCTGCAATTCTTGACCTTTTTCATCAATACGATCAAAGCGGCGGATACGTACGAAGAATTGTTGGGGGCCTCTATCGCTTCTTCCAGTAACGACCACAGATTGGGCGAAAACGAAGCGCCCCCGACCATATTTTCCATATTTATCGGCGCACAATTAGGTGGTGTCCTTGATGAATTGGAAGGTGTTTCAAAAGGAAAGCTATCCCCCGAGGAAAAAACGGAACTTAAATTGAACGTCGTAGGCAAGATTCCCGAAATTTTGTTGGACAATACCGACCGTAACCGCACCTCGCCCTTTGCCTTTACGGGA
>NZ_JBGTHY010000086.1:0-1503 GCF_041745955.1 Pricia sp. | reverse complement strand
AGAGTGATAACTTTACTTTAAATAAAAGCTCACAAATTATGATATTGAACGGTGTTGAACGGGAAAACTAAAAAAGAATTCTGTTCCTTGATTGAGCACACTATTAACTTCTATGGAGGTATTGTGGAGGTCCATTATCTTTTTTACAATTGCCAAGCCGAGACCACTTCCATTTTCAGAATCTGAAAGAATTTTTCCTTTTGGATATCTTTCAAAGACGTGGGGAAGTTCATTTGGTGAAATTCCGTTTCCTGTATCAGAAACTTTTATCTTTGACTTGCTTATCTTCTCTAAGCATTAACGTAACCACATCGCCTTGATCACAATGCTGAATAGCATTATCTATTATGTTTTCTAGCGCCCTGTCAATCAACGCAATATCCCCAAAAACCAAAGGTAGGTCCTTGGAATACACTGTATATATATATCCCGCATTCGCTGCCAACAAGCTATTTATACAATAGTAACCGGAGAATAAACGGAATAGAAAAGCCCAGAAGATTGCCGCATCGGAAAACATACCTTCTTTAAAGATTTTTGTCCAGTCGGATTGGATTTTTTGATTTTCCCAACAACCATAAGTATAATAAAAGACAGGAACGTTCTAGGGCAGATCAATGATATATTATTACGGGAGAGGCCTTTAGGGGTTGGCTAATCAACTGGTGAAAATCAATCAAATCCCAGTCAAATTTGATTTCAGCCTGGTTTGCACCTAAAATGGAGGTGTATTTAATCCCACCCATAATTGAACTTTCAAATCTACAGATGAAGTCTACTCAAATTATAAATTCACTACAGCCAACAACACCTATGAATTTATGGCACAAAACCGCTACAAATGGTATGGAAAAAGGGACCCATTTATGATCCCTTCCCCTGATCTTACCGCCAAGTTTCTATTGTCAGTTCTACAATTGGAGGACTTAAAGCTGTGCCCGTAGCTCCCCGGATGGATATCTGGAAGTATGGACGTTTACATAGATCCCCCCTGACCGGATGGCACCTATCAAAGTGGCGAAGTCCGCTTCGGCAAGATCGCCCTGTAAATTGTCTGCTGTAATCACTCCCTCTGTTAAGACCCCGTTTTGCGGTCCCGAAGGTTGATCCGGATTCGTGTACAGGGTAACGACTACCGCGCCGTTTGCGCCCTCTGGCGCCAAATGAAAATGGGCGGCCCGGACATCATCAATATTCGCCGCGGTAATCTTGTAATAAAGAGACTGCTCGTCCTTATTGATTTTCACGCTCACATGTCCGGCCGCTTTGGTTTCCCGTGCGGGTACTTCATTGCTTCCTTTTAAAGAACTGGTGAAATTAAACTTAACCTCTGACTGGCCTTTTAAGGCAGTGTGAATAAGGTCTTCTGTTGGTTCATAACTTTCCTTGTTGCACCCAAACCCGAGAATGAGGACAAAGGAAAGTAAAACAAGCTTGCTAATATTCAAATAATTTTTCATAGTACGATTATTTAATTTATTTTACGTTACGAAGTGAGAAACG
>NZ_JBGTHY010000085.1:0-3430 GCF_041745955.1 Pricia sp. | reverse complement strand
AATAATGGCGTCATGCACAGAATAAGCGATTTTATTCGGTCGAAACTTAGTTTTCGAATCAAAAAAAAGAAGGTCACCGGCAAATAGACAAAAATAAAGGATGGCTTAATGAGGATGTTTACGATAACCAAAAAATTAATCGTTATAATGTCAATAGAATTAATTTTATCTAATGAATTAAAAACTAACAACTGCTTCCAATAAAGTAAAATTGCAAATGGGAAAAGCATTATTGTGGTAGAGTTGTGCCAGACAATCGGAACGATTTTACCTAAATACATTCTTTTGAAAACAAATAGAAAAAAAGGGTCGGCAATTGCAAAACAGAAAAAAAGCAAAATTGCAATCAGGTAAATTTTATTCCTCGTAATTATATGTTCGCAGCGCTTGCTGCAATACATAATGAAATGTTTTGAAACAGCATATTTTGACACCGTCGCAAAAGATAAGAGTAATATGGTAACTAACTTAATCCTTTCTATATCTCCGGAAAAACCAGAAAACAAATTTCCCAACCAATAAAATAGAAAATTGGGGGGATAAGAACTCTGACCGTTCGCTATTGTAGCGACCTTAGCGATATGTGTTTGTATATCTGTAGGAACGTGAAAAACAATGAATGCAAATACTAGCAGGCAAAAAAGAAAAAGTACTATAGAGTCGAGGTATTTAGTAACTGTAATCATCATGATGTTTTATTGGATACCGAAGATATAGACTTGATGTCGTGATACTGAAAATCTTTCGTTTAAAGGCTTCCCAAGGTGGTTGTGTTTTAGCAATACACAAAGTGCCTGCCTTTTGTTAGACCATAGATTCAATCTGGGCAATGTTATAAGTACAGTAGGCATTCTAAAATCCCATTATTTGATTTCAACACTCAAAATACTATCAATGTTCATTTGGAACATCTCCTTTTTTCCATAATAGAGCTTGGTTGATATGAGCACATCAAAATAAGCCATCTTTTGGGTATTATACTTTACGCCTAGTGTTTTGACACCACTGGGGTCGGTCGTTTTATAGTCCCTCATGTTAAATTTTTTTGCATGTTCTAAAATTCCTGGAGTCATGTTGATTATCGCTTTGGCATGTTTATTATGTACAAAAAAACAGTCTTGCCTTCCAAGCGTACTTTTGAATATTCCGCTCAACTCGTAAAACGTCAATGGGTTTTCGGTCGCATTCAGTTGCCCGTCAAAACCTGTGGTGAGAATCGTACCCCCTCCGCCCATATCCAGTTTTCTGATGTCATGCTGTAACGCCTCAATCTTTATCCAACCCCGAAGAAAATTGATATTCCCACTGACGGTATTGACCAAAAATGTCAATAGAAAGACAAAATAAGCCGTTTTACGAAGAATCAAGGGTAGCGATATGACTAGGGCATACGTGAAGAGGGCTACCCCAATGGAGAGGAGAATTTGATGCCTCGTATCATATACGAAATATCTGGGAAGTTTACCAACGATAAGGTATGGGAAGGCGCCGACAAAGAAAAGTATCATGCCAGCGAGCGCGTAGCGAAATATGTTTTTATTACATCCTGTCTTAAATGAGCTTCTTCTTAATACCAGGGCGCAGACCGCCGCACTGGCCACAATTGCAAAAAGACCGAAGTCCACATCGTACACGAGCAGCCGTACGAATTCATCGTAAATACCGACAACATTTTCCATAAAAACCATTTTCAACTGTGACGGTAGTTCCTTAATCGAAAGGTTAATAACATTATAGCCACTGCTCGCGTATAGTCCCTTGACTGGGAAAAACGCTTTTTTAAAAACCCAAAACAAAAATGGTAGAAATAAAAGGCCGCCCAGTAAAAATAAATAATGACGACTCTTCGATTTAAAAGCGGCCATTGAGAAATCGTTGCTTACGAAAAAGAATAAAGTGTATACGCAAAGGAACATTGGAATCAGCGAATTCAGAAAAAAACTGAAGAATAACAATAATACGCCCGCAACCAAACCCTTGATTTCGCGACGGCCTTCGTAATAACCGAAAACCAGATAAAGCCCCCAACAGAAAGAGAGCAAGAAAAGGGCGTAGGGCATACAGATCATCAGGTTCTTTGTTTCATAATACGGTGCTAACATCGCCAAAAGGGTAGTCAGAAATGCGGAATTTTCATCGACTGAAAATTGTTTTAATATCCTGTGAATGAAAACGTATGCCCCGAAGAGGAGAAAAAAAGATAGCCAATGATAGAGAAGCGGGGAATAGATGCTTCCGTTAAGTGCCCTATGCACAGGCACCATGAAACCGAAGCCGTTCTCCCCGAACTGCTGGGCAAGGCCGGCACTCTCCATATCGAAGACCGTCCAGTCTTCCCAAATCACGCCATTGTTCACAAGCATGAAACCGTTACCGAAAAAATAGGCGACGAATAGGTATGCCTCTTTTTTATAATTCATTGAGCAATAAACTACTTATATATTCAACGTCGGAAAAAGACAGGTCATAATATAGGGGCAACCTGATTAATGTTTGTGTAAAAAAATCACAGTTTGGCAATACGCGACCGTCGTGTTTAGCGTGGTAAAAAGAACTATCATGTAGCCCTTGATAGTGAAAAACTGCGTGTATCCCTTTTTCTTTCAGACATTTCAAGATATATGTCCGTTCTTCTAAAGATGTACAGGTAATATAATAGATATGCCCGTTGTGTTTGGCATAGGACGGATTTTTCGGCAGCAGAAAACTAGTTTTCTTCGAACCCAATAACTGATGGTAGCTGTTCCATAGCGCTACTCTACGAGATTGTAGGTCATCAATATTCTTTAATTGTGCGTACAGGAATGCAGCCGTTATATCGGAAGGCAAGAAAGAAGATCCGATATCCATCCAACCATACTTATCTACCTCCCCTCTAAAAAAAGAAGAACGATTTGTTCCCTTCTCCCAAATAATTTCGGCTCTCTTTACAAAACGTTCATCGTTTACCACGAGCATACCGCCTTCTCCTGCACTTATATTCTTTGTTTCGTGAAAAGAGAATGCCGCTAAATGACCCATACTTCCTAATGGCAGATCTTTATAAAACGAATCGATAGCCTGGGCCGCATCTTCGACCACGAAAAGGGAATGTGTATCAGCTATTGCCATAATTTTATCCATATCACAGGCCACACCGGCATAATGCACCACAACGATTGCCTTCGTTTTTGCCGTTATTAAACTTTCTATGGATTCTGCGTCAATGTTGGGATTGTTTTTTTCGCTGTCACAGAAGACAATCTTTGCCCCGCGCAATATGAAGGCATTAGCCGTTGAGACGAAAGTGTAAGAGGGCATTATCACCTCATCTCCGGGTTCGATATCCAATAAAATTGCGCACATCTCCAAGGCATCTGTGCAAGATGTGGTCAAAAAAGTCTTTAAAAAACCATACCGCCGTTCAAAAAATGTTTGACATTTTTTTGTG
>NZ_JBGTHY010000084.1:0-4217 GCF_041745955.1 Pricia sp. | reverse complement strand
TTTCGTTTCATAAAGCGGGTAAGTTTAAGCCGAACCTAAGAAGAGCTCAATGCGATAAAGTGCGTTCGTAAACAAATATCGGCAATTTTGTGACACTTTCCCGGTTTGCCGCAACATTCATTTTTTAAATTTATAACTTTGTGTTTTATTTGTAACAAATATGGATTTTACAATCAGATCTGCACAACAGGGGGATATGTTCCAAGTTTTACGCTTGGTACACGAATTGGCCGACTTCGAAAAGGAAAGGCATGTCGTTGAAGTAACCATCGAAGATTTGATAAAGGATGGTTTCGGCGATAAAATACTGTTCCATTGTTTTGTAGGCGAAACCGAAGGTGAAATCGTCGGGATGGCCTTGGTATATCCACGATATTCCACTTGGAAAGGCCCAGTAATACATCTCGAAGATCTTATCGTTACCGAACGGATGCGTGGCAGCGGACTCGGTAGTGCCTTGCTGACGGAAGTGGTTAAGTATGGCAATCGATTGAATGTAAAGCGCATCAGTTGGGAGGTGTTGGACTGGAACGAGCCAGCCATAAAGTTCTATGAGCGTAAAGGGGCAAACGTCATGCGTGATTGGGATGTCGTGCAGTTAGATGAAGTGGGAATAAAGAAATTCTTGGTGGGTATTCAGTGATTTTAAAATTTGATAATTTATGAGGATTTTTAAGTTCGGGGGCGCATCGGTCAAGGATGCCGAAGGTGTAAAAAACGTGGTAGAGGTCTTACGCCAAACAGGTCATGATAATACCCTCTTGGTCGTGTCGGCAATGGGCAAGATTACCAATGCTATGGAGGCGGTTGTAAACACCTATTTTGAGGACAAGGCGAAATTACTTCCGATACTACAGGAAGCCATCGATTATCACCATGCCATATTGACGGATTTGTTCGAGAATCCGGGCCATCCTATTTATAAAAAGGTAAAAACCCTGTTCGATGAGGTACAGGGGTTTTTAGCCTGGAACAAATCCCCAAAATACAATTTTGTATACGATCAGGTTGTTGGCTATGGCGAGTTGGTGTCCACCACCATCATAAGTGCTTATCTAAACGAGATCGGGATCACCAATAATTGGCTAGACGTTCGTGACTTTATAAAGACTGATAACAGTTATCGCGATGTGTCCGTAAATTGGGAAAAGACACAGGAAAGGGTGTCTCAAAAAATCGATACCAAGAAGCTCAACATCACTCAGGGCTTCTTGGGCAGTGACGATAATAATTTCACCACTACGCTTGGCCGTGAAGGATCCGATTACACCGCCGCCATTTTGGCCTATTGCCTCAACGCCGATTCCGTCACCATTTGGAAGGATGTGCCGGGCGTATTGAACGCCGACCCCAGATATTTTAAGGAAACGCAACTTCTGAACAATATATCGTATCGCGAGGCCATTGAATTGGCCTTTTACGGAGCCTCGGTAATCCATCCCAAGACCCTTCAGCCGTTACAGCAAAAAGAGATTCCGTTGCATGTCAAATCCTTCATCCATCCGAAAGACGCTGGAACAACTGTAGGCAGGGGTGTCGGAATAGAACCCAAGGTGCCCTGTTTTATCGTAAAAAAGGACCAGGTCTTGATGAAACTATCCTCCCTGGATTTTTCGTTTATCGTCGAAGATAGTATCAGTGCCCTTTTCAAACTGTTTCACGATCACAGGATGAAGGTCGACTTGATCCAGAATTCCGCCATCAGTTTTTCGGTGTGTGTCGATAACCGTTTCGGCAGGTTGCAAGAACTGTTGCAGCTTTTGAGAAGCCGGTTCAACGTGGTGTGCCAAGAAGGGGTCTCGTTGTACACCATTCGTCATTTTGACGAGAAAGCCATCACATCCCTACAAAACGGACATGAAATTCTTTTGGAACAACGCGGAAAGGAGACCTTGCAATTGGTCGTCAAATCACCGTCCCCTTCCACGGCAAAATGTTAAAACAGGTTTCGCCCGTAGCGATTTTGCTATCTTAGCGGTTATCTAATCGATAAAAAACTATGGGTTTAGTGACCGCAAAGGAAGTGGCCAAGGTCACCAACCTTGATAAGTTCGGTGTACTGGGTACTTTTCTGGCTTGGGCCATTTTAAGGGTCACTAAATTATCCAATCTTAACAACTGGTACGATTCCGTGCGCCATCTTGACGGCCCGGCCTTTCTTGAGGCCACTCTTGAACATTACGAAATCGATTACGAGATTCCCGGCGAAGACCTTAAAAGACTACCCAAAGAAGGGCCGTATATCACCATCAGCAACCATCCTCTGGGCGGTATCGACGGTATAGTGCTTATGCAAATTATGCTAAGCCATCGTTCCGATTACAAGGTAATGACCAATTTTCTGTTACAGCGTTTCGAACCCATGAAGCCGTATATATTTCCTGTAAATCCTTTTGAAAATCGAAAAGAGGCAAAAAGCAGTTTGACGGGCTTTAAAAATGCGATGCTCCATTTGAGGGATGGGCATCCTTTCGGTATTTTCCCTGCGGGCGAGGTATCTACGCGTAAAGAGGGCAAAATAATCGTTGACAAAGCTTGGGAAGAGGCGGCTATCAAGTTGATACGTAAAGCGGAAGTACCTGTTGTGCCGATATATTTTCACGCAAGAAACAGTACCTTGTTCTATCGGTTGGCCAAAATAAACGATACCTTCCGAACAGCAAAATTGCCATCCGAGGTCTATTCCCAAAAACACCGACCTATAAAGGTGCGTATCGGACAGCCTATTTCGGTAGATACGCAAAAAGAGCAACCCGGTATCGAAGAGTTAAGCGAACTACTGCGGCGAAAGACCTATATTCTTGCCAATGCCTATGAAAAGGAGCGATTGATCGATCAACTGCCCACAACGTTAAAACTTCCCAAACAGCCCCGAAAGATAGCCAAGGCAATCCAAAAGGAATTGATTGAGAATGAAATTACGAAATTGGTCGAGAAAGACCGACGTATGGTACAGAGTAAAAACTATGAAGTATTCTTGGCCCCTGCAAGCGAAATTCCCTTCTCGTTACAAGAGATCGGAAGGCAACGCGAAATTACCTTTCGGGAAATCGGTGAGGGCACCAATAACTCCATCGATATCGACAAGTTCGATGCCTATTACCACCATATGTTTCTATGGGACAAGGAGGCCAAGGTAATTGCCGGTGCCTATCGAATGGGACTTGGTTCAGAGATTTTTAAAAAATACGGAATCAACGGCTTCTACCTACAAGACCTTTTTCGTTTCGAACCCGAACTCTTCGGAATGATGCGGCAATCCATCGAAATGGGTAGGGCCTATATTATGAAAGAGTACCAACTGAAGCCGATGCCCTTGTTTTTGCTGTGGAAAGGAATTGTGCATACTACGCTCCGGTATCCTGAGCATAAATATCTTATTGGTGGGGTAAGCATCAGTAACCAATTCTCGAACTTCTCGAAATCGCTAATGATCGAGTTTATGAAAAGTAATTATTGGGATCCCTACGTCGCCCAATACGTACGCCCGAAAAAGGAGTTCAAGGTAAAGTTGAAAGATGCGGATAAGGAATTCGTTTTCGATGAGACCAAGGCCGATCTGAACAAGTTCGATCGTATGATAGACGAGGTCGAACCGGGCAATCTGCGGTTACCTGTGTTGATAAAAAAATATATCAAGCAGAACGCAAAAGTGGTCGCCTTTAATGTAGATCCGCTTTTTAACAATGCCGTCGACGGACTCATGTACATCAAGATTGCAGATCTTCCGGAAAGCACTGTCAAGCCCGTTATGGAAGAGTTTCAGGCGGAACTGGAAAGGAAGCTCGTAGAGGGGCAGCAAAACGGCGATACAAAATAAGTTCAGATTGAAAAAAGCCAAGATTAGAAGTACCTTGGCTTTTTCTTTGATTACATTAAAACCAAGGCTTTCTCCCCACTTGATAGGTGTTATAAAATTCTTCGTCTGTTTTAGTTAGATAAATGATGCCCTCGATAAGACCGACCAACCCAGTGGCCATAACAAAGAAAAAACCAATTCCAACGCACATTAATACATAACCGACAATAGTGGCGACCAATAAAATGATACCTTCTTTTTGATAGCCCAAAATAAATTTATGTATGCCCAGCGACCCGAGTACTATGGCCAAAATACCGGCCAGTATCTTTTTGTTCTCATTACCGCCCCCTGCAAAGGCCCCCCTGGCCCCTTCACTAAATTCGTTTGCCGTTCTTTTGGCGCCTTCCCCGAATTC
>NZ_JBGTHY010000083.1:0-6510 GCF_041745955.1 Pricia sp. | reverse complement strand
TCGGGATTTGTTGTCGGGGTGTAGGAAAGCGTATCTATGGTCATGAGCGAACTTATTTTCCATTGATTGCCTTCTTTTACAAAAGTTCGAAATTCCCTTGTACCTGTTGAAGTCAGTGAATCGTTTTCAAAATCTGTTCGTTGGTTATAAGCCATCCAAGCCAGTTTATCGGACACTTCAATAATATAATCGCTGTTATGTATGGTAGCCTTGCTTAAAGGGTTGGTCATGTATAGAGTGAAAAGAGAGTCGATCGGTTTCCAACCT
Organism: Pricia sp.; assembly: GCF_041745955.1. Lineage (NCBI taxonomy): Bacteria > Pseudomonadati > Bacteroidota > Flavobacteriia > Flavobacteriales > Flavobacteriaceae > Pricia > Pricia sp. The sequence continues at coordinate 6,243 of NZ_JBGTHY010000083.1, read as the reverse complement.
ACCTGTCCGGTATAAAAGCCATTACCGGAATAAAGGCGATTGGTTTTGGAGTTTTGGCTCATCAGTGCCCTCCACCCTTCTAAATTGCCTTCTCTAAAAATCTCCGTTTCGCGGAGGGCCAACTTTTTCAAAACCTCCTCTTCGTGGCTTTGGGCCAAGGAATTATATAATCCTGCAATACATAGATAAAATGTGAAAATCAATAGCGTTTTCATATGTGTTTGTTTTGGTTAAAAATACTATCTCATTTGAAATTCCGGATGCCCCGTTTGCCACAGGGCAAAACTAAGGACATCGGCATAGGCATCAAAAGCGGTGGTCTTGGTATCGCCCATACCATGCCCCGCCTCAAAATCTACCGAGAACAGGATGGGCTTGTCAGAGGCATTGGCAGCTTGCAACCGTGCCGCAAACTTGCCTGGTTCCCAAGCACTGACACGGGGATCGTTCATACCTGCGGTAATAAGCGTCGCGGGGTATTTTTCCCCGTCCACAATATGCTGGTACGAATCCATTTCGAATAGTGCCATACATTCCACGGAGTCTTTGACGGTTCCGAATTCGGGGATGTTCGGCGGGCCGTTGGGGGTAAACTCCATCCGCATAGTGTTCATACAGCCCACTTCGGGAATGGCCACAGCAAAAAGGTCGGGCCTTTCGGTCATCGCTCGGCCAATGAGCACCCCGCCGGCACTAGCGCTATATATGGCCATCTTTTGAGGAGCGGTATATTTTTCGCGCACCATATACTCGCCACATGCGATAAGATCTTTCCAGGTATTCGGCTTGGTGGTCTTCATCCCCCCTTTGTGCCAAGTATCCCCCAACTCGCCCCCACCCCTAACGTGGGCAACGGCAAAAATGGCCCCTTTTGTGGTAGGCATGAGGTAAGCAGGGCTAAAAAACGGGCTCATCGCGTAGCCATAGGCTCCATAGCCTAAAAAGAATACCGGGGTTTTACCTTCCCGTTTTAAGTTCTTGTCATAAATCAACGAAAGGGGCACTAAGGTACCGTCGTGCGAGGGTACCATTAGTTCCTCCACCATAAGACCGACATATTCGGGATATGTTGCTTGGGAAGACAGATTTTCTGGAATGAATTCCGAATTACGAGGGTCAAAACGGTATCTCCGGTAATCGCTGGTCCAGCCGTTCAAAGTGACCCAGAAATCGGGAGATTCAATGCTTTTAGCACGAATACCTATTCTTCCGGCCGCATTCGGAAGTCCGATTTTTGTTGCCTTTGCTTTCCCTTTGGGCAAATAGTATACTTCTTGTTGCACGCCGTTTTTTGACAGAGTGTAATAAAGTCCGTCACTGGTAAGGTCAAAAGCTTCTAAATTGCCATTTTTACTCTCCGGCACTACTACTTCTGCCTGCTCCATATCTGGATGGGTCAGGGAAGTTTTGAGAATCTTGAAATTGGGTGCATTTTTTGGGGTACGTACAAAAACGGAATCTTTGATCGTACCGAACTCGTACACCTCATCCTCTGGTATAAAGAGTGGTTTCCAGTGGATTGTCGGGGCATCGATTTCCTTTGAAGGGGCAATAAACGCTTTTACCCGGCGATCATCGGTCATCGGCAATGCGAATAGTAGCTCGGTATCGGGATCGTAGTATACGTTGGCATACTCCGCTTCCTCGATGCCTAGGTTCGGGTACTTCTGCCTCGAAAATATCTCACGGTCGCTGTCGGGCGATGTGCCTACCGTATGCAGCATGGCCTTACTGTTCAGCATACGGTCTTTGTCGTGCACGTCGCTAGAATTCCACCGGAGATAAAGAAGCCGTTCCCCATCGGGAAGCCAAGATGCCCCAAACCCCCAACAGCGGTCGATCACTTCCGGATAGCGTTTGCCGGAATCTACGTTCAGCAACAGCAGCTCCGCACTTTCCGATCCGTTGGGGGCAATCTCGAATGCGATTTTACTGCCATCGAGCGATGGCGATAATGCGGTTAAGGTATATTTTAATGTGTCGTTCCTGTAATTTGTGGGATCAAAAAGCAAACGCTCGTTGCCTTGAAGGCTATCCCTGTAGAACAGTTTTCCGGTTTCGTCCTCCGGGGTCGTCTTCAGATAAAAATACTTATCGTTTCTGGTAATGTTAACCTCGTATATCGAGACGCTCCTTCTGCCGTCCATTTCCCTTAACTGGTCTACCAGGCCTTTCCTTCCGGGAATTTGGTCCAACACCTTTCTCGAATAATTGGCTTGGGCCTTAAACCAATTGACTACCGTAGTGTCCTTAAGATTTTCCATGTAACGGTAGGGGTCCTTCACTGCTGTGCCAAAGTGGTTTTCGGTTACCATAGCAATAGGGGCCTTGGGCGGTTTTTCCTGAGATGGCGAGGTGCAGCCTGCTATTACTAAAGAGCTTAAAATCCGCAGTATACTGATAAGGTTTTTCATGCCATAGGAATTAGAACATGGTTATAAAAATGGTTCTTTTAATTGATCCCCGTCCTTTTGAACGAACGACATTTGTCTTTTGCTTCTTCCACAAACGCCACTGATGTTTACACAAGGTAAATATTTAGGTTCTAAAGTATCCGATATCTTTACTTGGAACAATAGGGATTTTTCCCTAATTTCATATATCCCCCTTTGCAAGGCAAACTATTCAATACAAACCGTATAATCATTGAATATGAAGACCGAAATAAAGGTGTTGCGACCACTAGATGCCGAGAAATTTCGAACGCTTTTTAGCTATGGGGATGACTATTGCAAACCTCAGGATGCCCTGCGCCATTATGAACCCTTAATCCAAAGTTTTGAAAAATTGGCCGTCGGGCGATTTTTTTGGTTTATCGGGGATTTCGCCAATTGTATGCATTGTTTTGCCGGGGGCGATATTGAAAATCTTACTCCTTTTAAAATGGAGGACTTTGCGACCATGTCCCATTTGAGGCTACATGAGGCTACCCATCCAGAAGATTTGCAGAAGGTACTCGCATTTAGCAAAATATGGGTAGAGCTTTTTGTGCAAAGCGGAGCAGAATTTATCAAAAATCTTAATGTGTCCCTATTTTTTAGGATGATGGACGCAAAGAAAAACTACTATTGGATTATGGTGCAGTACGCCGAGCCCATCCCGGACAAAAATGGAAAAGCCGTTTACGGACTTGTATTGGCTACGGACATCTCACATATTAAAAAGGAGGGAGTGCCCATGATGAATATCCTGAATACAAATACCCAAACCTGTCAACAATTCTTTTGCATGGAAAACGGCGAACTCTCCCAGGAGGAATGCACCGTTCCGTTATTGACCAAAAGGGAAAAAGAAGTTTTAAGCTTGCTGACCAGAGGGCACGGAAGCAAGCAGATAGCCCATCAGCTCTTCGTTTCCGTTAAAACCGTTGATAACCATAGGCAGAACATGCTGCACAAGACGGGGTCAAGATCTTCTTCAGAGCTGGTCAGCTTAGGTATTCGTCTTGGAATAGTTTGAAAGCCCTATTTAAATGGTTACTAAAATTGACGGGGTAAAAAAGAGAGTCTAGAGCCTGGAAATGTAATCTGGACTAAAGAAAAAAAGAGAAGAGCCTATAGACAAAAAAATTAAACGGACACTTTAAAAAGTGCCCGTTGCTTAAGTTTCATTTGCTGCGTTCTTTCTAATCAAAACTTCAACGCCAAACCCGTTCCATTCTGATTATTTACAGGTACCAAGCGAAATGAAGTGCTTCCACCAAGACCATCATTGTAGTTCAGAATGGCCTTCCGTTTGTTGTCCGATGAGGCCTTGAAGAATATCATACCTACAAGTCCGGTACCGGCCGCCGCGATAATTGGCCCTGTCAAAGGTTTGTTCTGGTCTAGGCTGGTAATCACCCAAATGGAAGAACCCAGATTTGCAAGCCCGAATACCAGTCCGCCCAAAGCCAGTTTTTTAGACTTTTGCCACTCCACTTGGGCGACTTGGCTTTCCATCATGATTTTGTTGACCTCTTTCCAGCTAAGTTTCTCCTTATCTTGATAGAATTGCTCGCCCCATGCACCGGGGAAGGCGGTAATCTCTTGTGCGGAAAGGTTTGTGGAAATCAGGGCGATGATGCCGACGGCAAAAATTGTTTTTAATGTTTTCATCTGTTGATATTTATTTGTTTTTTAAGTCAGATGTAATTCGCCAAACAACATTTCGGTTGGTAACCAGAATGTTTATGGCTGATTTCATAGCAGTATTTTCATTTTCGTTGAACTAAAGTACTAAAAACCTTAGACAATTTTGACTGTTTCGGAACTTATTTTATTTCAAACGGTTTTCGTCCAATGCAATATCATATTCCGTAAGGTAGAACAATTTGAAGACCGATCTATCAATTTCAGCTTCGTGTCATTTGATCCTGTCCAGATTTTCGTCTACATCCCTGTTCTTGTAATCGGGTTCCTTATGGGTACCTATTGAATATTTGATGGAAAGGGCGATTTCCCTTGCATCCGCAAAATAGACTCCATTGGCATTTACGCCGTCGATGGAATAGCTTTCCTCGAAGTTTTGGGCCTTTGTAATATCGTTAAAGTGAAGGGAGCAATTCAGCGTATCGAAAAAGGTCTTTGTAATCGCTGCATTTAAGGAAATCAGACCGTTTCGCATGAAAATTCCCTCGGAGCGCTTTGTAAATCCCCAACCGCCCAAAGAAAGTGTTGTGTCGTCTCCAATCTTGAATTGATGGTCGGTATAAATGTACAAATACGGTTTTGATGCATTCGTTACGGCGGAACTATCCTGAACTCGCCTTGTAGATAGCATCATAAAATTAGTGGCCGTCCAGATGCCCTGGGTGATGGGTAGGGTCAGGCTGATATCGAGACCGGACTCCCGTTCCAAATTCCGGAGTGCAAAAATGGCTTTCCCGGTATCGTCCTTATCGTAATCGATGGTAAAATACATAGGATTTTTTCGCCGCAAATAACTTACGGAAATTGATTTTTGCTTTAGCTGGAAATTGGTGGAGATTTCGTCCATCACGGTAGGAAGCAAATTTACGTTCCCGGAGCCTTCCAAAAAAGGATTGATAAAAACCCTTATCGAGCTCGCCCTCGAGTAATCGGGCCGCTCGATACTTTTTGAATAGTTAAAGGTCAAATTTTTGGTGCTGTCCATTTCAATATTGAGCATAACCTTCGGAAAAAAATGTAGATTCTCTCGATCTACCAAAGGAAAATCATCGGCCTCGGTCTCACCTTGAACCTGATTGGTTTCAATTCGGGCCCCGGTGCTAAAATTTATATTTTTATGGATGCTTCCCGAAATTTGTGCATAACTGGCATAGGTGCTTTCCGAATATTCATAGTCGACCCTAGTATCCCGTTGTTGAGTGCCAAAAAATTGGATGTTGCGAAGGTAAAAACGGTCGGATTTAGGTGCTAGTACCCATGCTAATTTTGAAATCGCCGTAATAACTCCCGTCGATCGGACACTTTCAATTTGCTGTAGATATTCGTAATATGGGTCTTTACGGTGCTTAGACTGATAAAAAGTTCATTAGCGATTTCTTTGTTGCTCTTGCCTTCTAGGATAAGGGTCTGAATGTTCCTTTCTTGTCTACTCAGATCGGGCAAAACGGATCGGCGTTTACTTCGAACAATCAAAAGTGCGCCGAGACCGAGCACCATAAATCCTAGGATAAAGTTTATAGTGGTACTCCAAGCATACTTTCTTTCGATTGCTTCTTGGGTCAAAAAGGCGAGTTTCTTTTCCAAAAATTTATATTGGGCGGGCGGCATGTCACTCTCTTTCATTTCGTCTAAAAGTGCCAGATAGAAATCAGGGTTTTTCGCAATGTCGTAATCCAGTAATTGTTTTTCTTCCAGTTCTCTAACTCCAATGAGTTTGACCACGAGAATGCGAAGTGAATCTTTGGCGTAGCTTTTCAGTTGCGATGCAGCTTCTCCTTCGGCCAATTGCGACTGAAGCAACTGTCTTTCAAATTCTCGCATACGTCGCCATTCTTTGTCCGCTACATTGCTATTTGTGTAGTTGCCAAATGGCACATCGGCTTTATGGAACAGTATGGTATCTGAGCGGGACAAGATAAAGGCGGTACTCCTGGCAACGGTATCCGTAATGGCTTTTTCCATACGTTTTACATACAATCGGTAGATGGCGTTTTTATCGGAAATATGTTTTCGGTCGAAGGAAAATGAGCCGTTTTCCATAATGGGCGACCAAGCGATTTCTTTGCTGAATTTCAATTCTTGTAAATGGTCTATGTCGAGTTTGGCCAAGTAA